>VBON01000186.1 GCA_005877525.1 Nitrospirota bacterium | reverse complement strand
GAGCGTCTCAATCTCCATAACGTTCCATGAGGGGTGCCTGAATTCCATGGCCCACCGGAAGCCTTGAGGGAGTCCCGCGAGGAAAGCCGCAAGACGGCCGTCGTCGCGCCGCAGGTTGGGCGGCAGCTGCAAAAGGATCGGGCCAAGGCGCCCGCTGGCCGACAGGGGCGCGCAACGGCCTATCATAAAGCTTAGAGATTCAAGCGCCTCGGGCTTGAGACGGTGAAGATGGGTGACTTGACGGTGCGCTTTCGGTGCGAAGAGAAAGCCTTCGGGCGTGTGCGCCAGCCAGGCGCGGACCATCTCCTCGGACGGCATTCGATACCAGGTGCCGTCCAATTCCACGGTATCGTACCTGCTGGCATAGTAGCTCAAAAACTGCGCTTGTTTCAGACCTTCAGGATAGAACCGCCCCGGACCTTGCCATGGTTTGTAGGAATAGCCGGACAGCCCAATGTGAATGCGTGCCATGGTCACCTAGCCGGGAGGGCGACCGCAGGGATCGGCTTGATAGACGCGACGATTTTCCACCGTGAGCGCGAGCAGACCAAACGCGATCCAAAAGATTTCGCGAAGCCGGCGCACGATCGCGAAGGCTATGCCGACCCCCTCGGTATACCCGAACGCTACAAGCAGGACCAGGGTGCCGGCCTCTTGCCCGCCGAGGCTGGCGGGAATGAAGGCTGTCCCTCCCTTCACAAAGACCGTGAGCGCGGCGAGCGCAAAAGCGGTCATCATGTCGATCGGCTGACCCAGAAAATACAGGATCAGATAGACTTCTACGGATTCAACTGCCCATCCCAAGAAGAAAAATAAAAAGGCATAGGCAAATCCTGCTTTGTCCTGAGCATAGAATCGGCTGATCGCTTCATCGAGCGCCAGGAGTTTGGCCTCCCTCGTCTTGAGCCATTCGATCCGAATGCCGATCCCCTCAAGCAGTCGGAGCAGTCCGACGAAGAGCCCGCGCCGCTGGAGAGCCAGGAAGAGGCCCGCGCCGAATCCCAATATCACGACACCGCCGAAGGCGGCCCCAATGACATCGCTCGATCGATTGAGAAGCGCCAACCCGAGTCCGATGCCCATCAATATAAAAAGCACTTCCGCCAAGGTCATGACGGTCTTCGCCGTCACTACGGAGGCGAGACCATCCACCAGCGGGATACGGTAGCGGCTTAGCAAATACGCCTTCATCGGCTCTCCGCCGAGGTACGCGGCGGGAGTCGTGAAATTGATGGCTTCGCCGGCCATCCGGATCAGAAACAGACGGTCAAATCGGATCTTTTGTGCGTGACGGCCCAACGTCATGCGCCAGCCAAGTGCTTCCAGCAGATACATCGCGACCGACGGCAGCAATACCCATGCGAGATTGAGTCCGAGCTTTTGTAGCTCAGCGCCGAGAGTCGCCGGGCCGATGTGAAGGACCAACCAGACCAGCACCGCTGTGCCGAGCAGGAGAAGAACGGCCGTGAGCCGCGTCATCGTTGGCGGACAGGACTCGACGAGCGAAGTTGCCACGCAAGAAAGGGCCAGAAAATATTGGACCCGATTGCGGCCAGCAGGAGAAACCACTGGATATGGCCGATGAGGGCGAATGCGAAGACGATCACGGAGAAGTCCCGGTTTGTCAGACGATTGAGAATGAAATCAATCCTGGCGCGCCGAGATTGATCCATGTCTCTGCGTACTCGCATGGCCGCGTGCACCACCGCAAAGGCGGCGACGTTGCCGAAGATCGCGAGCCCGCCGAAAAGGAGCGCCCAGAAATCCCAGGTATGATCGCAGCCACCCACCCCGAGTGGTTCCCGCACTGGGCTCCCTGGGTCTGCCAAGATGGAGGCCCATCCCCCGAAACAACCCCCTTTCCCAACCGAGACGCCCCACGCTATCCCGGCAAACAACGCGATGTGAACGACGTTGTCGAGAATTATGTCCAACTTCTCACCGACTCGAGACTCGAGAAATTTGATGCGCGCCACCTCTCCGTCGCAGCAATCGAGGATCGCCGAAAGCTGAAACAGCAGCGCGCCAATGATCCCCGCCAGATAGCCGCCGACTGCAAAAGCGCCGGCGCCTATAAGGCCGACGGCTGTGGCCAAAAGCGTTATGGCATTGGGGGTCAGTGGCGTCTGCAAGAACCAGTGGGTCAACCATCTGGAGCATTTGCGGTTGAAATAGCGATCAATGAAGCCTTCGTGCCCGCCCTTCAGCGATCGCGCCAATGTCCATTCCGCATGGATCACGGACTGGGCATCGGCCAGTGATTCCGTCCCGGTCGCCCGCACTTCCTCATACCACTGCTCGCCCAGCGGAAGCACCTTGACCTGGCCCAAGCGCAGTCCCCGTTCCAGCGCAGCTCGCAACGGATACGGGCAATCGTCGATATTTGCCCAGCCCGGCGCGGTAAATCCCTCCGGGATCGCGACGAGATTAAGCGCCAACGAAGACTTCACTGGCTTGACTACTCGGCCCGGCTCCGATTCCTGACGCTTCCTTCTCAAGCATGGCCTGATTGGATACGACAAGGACGACCCTTGTTGCCTGGGCTGTTTCCCTTAGCTGTGCAATGAGAGCCGCGGAAAAAATCGCGCCGGTGCCGGCCACCAGATACCCGCCGTCCATCATCCCGGAGACGATCTCCCAGGTGCGGTAATCGCTCGGAGGAAACTCGCGCACCGGAAGCCATCGCACCTCCGCCGTAACACGGCGGTCTTCTTGGAGCTGGTTGCGCAGCATCTCAGTTTGGTCGCCGCCGAGGATCATGAAACGAGTGATTCCGCCTCGTTGGAGCGTCAGGATCGCCCGCTGAAACAAGGACAGACCCCCAACGATCGTCAGCGGACTGGGCAGTGAGTGCTCCGCCCTGCGGTCAAAGACGGCGGTGGTCGTGAGGATTAAGGCGCGATTCATAAACCAGGAGATGCCAGCATCGACGCTCATGCTTGGGTCTTCACTTCGGGCTTGGCGCTCGGCTCCTCGCCGGTCGGCGCTTTCAAGGCGCCGGCGGCCTCAGCTTCCGCTATTGCCGCTTCGGCCTTTTCCCGTTCCTCCCGTTCGGTGCGGTCGCGTTGCAAGCGTTCCATCTCTCCGGCGCGCTCGGCGCCCAATTTCTGGACCTCGGGAAGGACTGCTTCGAAGGCCTTGAGGAAGCCGTCGATCTGAGCGTCGGTGAGGGCACCCATGTTCGCGATCCGAAAGAGGCTCTCCGCGAGCTGCGCCTGCCCGGCATAGATCACATAGCCGCGCTCCCGCAAGAGATCGTGGAGATGATCGTAATAGACGCCCTCGGGAAGCCTAAATGCCGTCAAGGTGCTCGACCAGAGCGGCTCCCGCAGATAAAACCTCATTCGCATCGCCCGCATGTAGTTGCGAATCGTACGCGCCGCTTTCCGATAGCGGGCGATCCGGTTTGAGACGCCCTCCTCCAGAAGCTCGTTAAGCGCTTCGTCAAACGCGTAATAGAGTTGCACCGCCGGCGTGAACGGGATGGACCCCTCTTCCTGTTCCTTATAATAGGCCGGCAGATGCAGGTAGACGGAACGCCGCTCGTAGTTGACCATTTGTTCCATGAGATCGCGTCTCACGATCACGAAGCCGACGCCTGGAAAACCCTGAATGCACTTGCCCGAGGAGCCGGCGATCAACCCGATGTTGTATGCATTAAAATCGATCTCTTCGCCGGCCAGACTGCTGACGCCGTCGACGAGGAGATAGCGTCCCATCTTTTTGGCGATGGCCGCGATGTCTTTTACGGGATTCACCATGCCGGTGGAGGTCTCGTGCTGGACGACGGCAATTGCTTGGATCGCCGCATTCTGCCGCAGGGCTACTGTCACGGGTTCCACACTAAAGCGCTGGTCCCATTCACCGGCCAGCTCGGCCGCCTGAATCTTGTGGGCGGCGGCCATCTGCGAGATCCGCTGGGAGTACACGCCATTCTTGATGACCATGAGTCGACGGCCTGGCGCCACGCATGAGGTGATTGCAGCCTCGACGGCCGCTGTTCCTGAGCCGGTGATCACCAGCGCGACATATTCCGAACTGTAATTGGGCGCAAAGGCTCGGATCAGTTTCTCGCGAATACCTTGCAGGAGATCCGTGAATTCCGATTCTCGATGGCAAATATCGGGCCGCATCAGAGCTTGGCGGACGCGCTCCGAAACGTTGACGGGCCCAGGATTGAGTAAGATCACGCTGTGCCTCCCACTGCGGCCTTTCGGAACCGCTCTGTCATGGCAGGCGGCTCAAGGGCCACCCGCCCCACGTCCTCCGCCAGCTCCGAGACTTTGACCAGAAGAAAGGACGGCCCTTCTTGTTTGAGCATTGCCTTCGCCTCATAGACCAGATCGTCCAGCTCTCGTACCCGCTCCACATTCCGATAACCGGCCGCCTTGGCGACCTGGTCTAAACGCACGACCTGTGAGATCGTCGGCTGGTTTCCGGTGCTGCCGTACACTTCGTTATCGAATACGATATGCAGTAAATTTTTAGGTTTCACCGCCCCGATGGTCGCCAGCGTCCCCATCCCCATTAATACATTGCCGTCCCCATCGAGGATCAGGACTTTCCGCTGAGGCTGGGCCAGAGCAACTCCCAGCCCGATCGCGCTGGCCACGCCCATGGAGCCGATCATGTAAAAGTTTTGCGGCCGGTCCCGCAGGGCATACGCCTCCCGCGAGGGAAATCCATTGCAGACGACCACCAGCTCATCGTGCAGTAACTCCAGCACGGCGCCGATCGCTCGGCTTCGGCTGGTCAACACCCCTTCTTCAGGTCTCACGACACAATGCCCCTGCCGACCAATAGAGCTGCCGGGAATCGGTGCTTCGTGAACATCTGCGCCGCCCAATTCAGATCCTCCTGATGATTATCAGCGGTGAGGGTGCGATGCGGGATGCGCACCAGGTCCAGCAGTTGCGGCAAGACCTGTCCCATGACTATATGCTCCGGGGCGTCCTTTCCATCCTGCCCGCGCCAGGAAATCATCAGCAGGCAGGGTTGCAGATAAATGAGATTCAGCGAGACCAGCGCGTTCAGCGATGTTCCCAGGCCGGAGTTCTGCATGAGAACGACGGGCGTCCTTCCCCCCATAAACGCGCCGGCCGCCATCGCGACCGCTTCATCTTCCCGGACTGCCGGAACATACAGACGTCGCTCGATTAACGCGGCGATGACGCCGCTGAGCGTAGAATCCGGCACTCCCGTAAAGAAATCAAACCCTCCTTGCTGCAACCCGGCGACAATGGTCTTGGCTGGAATCGGCATAAGAGAAAAGCGAGTGATTATAGCCAAGCCGCCACCGGCATCTCAAGAGACGACTCTTGGGGCATTGGTGCGCTGCAACATACCCTCCTGAGGCATAGTAGAAGAGATGGAAGAAAGTTCTTCTTTCGAGTCCCAAAATACCCACATCGTAGCATTGAGCCGCCGCCCAAGTTTCGGGAAACTAACCTAGGTGTGCTCGCGGACTGAACGATTCCAAAGGAGGAGTGCCATGAAGACTCGCGATGCGATT
>VBON01000190.1 GCA_005877525.1 Nitrospirota bacterium | reverse complement strand
GGATCAGTAAACTTGTACATCAATGACCCTCATGACCCGCTGGTGCTGGCCTATCAAAAGATCTTTCCGGGACTTCTGAAGCCTTTGAGCGAGATGCCGGAGGACCTCAAAGCGCATGTGCGGTATCCCCAGGACCTTTTTAATATTCAATCGCACGTGTTCGCGACCTATCACATGCAGGACCCGCAGATCTTTTACAACAAGGAAGACCTCTGGAACATTCCGAAGAAGAACGACAAGGACATGGAGCCCTACTACACGATCATGCGTCTCCCGAAGACCGGCGTGGAGAAAGATCGAAAGGAGGAATTCATCCTGCTGGTCCCATTCACGCCGGCCAAACGCGACAATATGGCGGCCTGGCTGGCTGCCCGGTCGGACGCTCCCAATTACGGCAAATTGATCGTCTACCTTTTTCCGAAACAAAAGCTCGTGTATGGCCCCAGGCAAGTCGACGCCCGCATCGACCAGGATTCAGCGATCTCCCAGCAAATCACGCTATGGAGCCAACGTGGCTCTCAGGTGATCCGCGGCAGTTTGCTGGCGATTCCCATTGAGGATGCCCTGCTGTATGTTCAGCCGCTCTATCTCTCGGCGTCTGAGGGAGCCCTTCCGGAATTGCGGCGTGTGATTGTGGCGTATGGGAATCAGCTCAATATGGCGCCCAATCTCGAAGCGGCATTAGAGGGAATTTTCGGACGCGCCGCCACTGCGACAATCAAGGAAACGGCCGTCACCATGGTCCCTGTTGTGCCCCCCGGAACCCTCACGGCTCCTCTGCTACCAGGCCCATCGGTGCTGGCAAAAGAAGCGCTGGATCATTTCAACAAGGCGCAGGCAGCCTTGCGGGAACAGGACTGGGGTCGCTACGGAGAAGAGCTCAAAAAAATGCGCAGTGTCCTGGAAGAATTAGCGAAGCCGTAGTGTTGGTTCTTCGCCTCAGGGAGGGAGCGCCGGCCGGCTCCCTATCCCGATGGAGAGGAACTGTTACGCGGCCTTCTTCATCTCTCGGCTTCGAGTCTTGCGCGTCGCATCCCGTTTCGTAGGCTGATCGACGTTCGTCGCTTCGAACATCGCCAGTCCCATCATTCCGAACAGCATAACCACTGTGATCAGGATTCCCCATTCCATCTTGCTCACCCCCTCTCCGGTTGATTCCCGCTTCTCCTGCCATTGAACGAGCAAGCACTGTGCCACAGGCGTTGAGGGCCGTGTCATGAATCAAAATGGCCTCATTACAATGGGTTACGGCACTTAAGGATGCGACTCAAAAGAGGAGAGAAGGACGGTTAACCTATCGAAACAGATACAGTTTATCGGATCTGATAACTGTCACCCTACAAGAGCAATGGGAGCAGATCCTTCGCCCGGCCTTGCACAGAAACATCCACGAGCGCAGATGTCGGTGTACGCTCAAGATTGATCTCTACGACAAAGGCCCCGGCGGCACGCGCAACAGAAGCAAACGAAGCCGCCGGATAGACTACACCGGAGGTCCCGATGATCAACAACAGCTCGCAGGAGCGAAGGCCATCTTCACTGCGCGAAAGATCCTCCGCGTGTAAGGATTCGCCGAACCAGACAATGTGCGGGCGCAACAACCCCCGGCACTCCGCGCAATACGGAAGCAGCGCCAGCGGTACATCGCGATTCATGCGCACGCGACCGCATTGCGTGCAGCGAAGCTTCCAGATATTGCCGTGCAGTTCGATCAGATTGCGCGAGCCGGCGACATCGTGCAGGCCATCCACGTTTTGGGTGAGCACGCAAAAGTGTTCGTACCGGCGTTCTAATTCGACCAAGGCGTGATGGGCAGGGTTGGGATCTTTCGTAGCAATAAGCCCGCGTCGCCAGTCATACCATTCCCAGACGAGACGCGGATCGCGCGAAAAGGCGTCGGGAGTCGCAAGGTCTTCCGCTCGGAAGTTTCGCCACAGGCCGTCCTGCCCGCGGAAGGTCGGCACCCCGCTGTCAGCCGAAATGCCCGCACCGGTGAGCACGGCCACTGAGCGGGCGCTCTGCAACCGCTCTGCGATTGGTAGTTTACCAGCCAGACGCCAGCAAGAATCAGGACAATGCCGATGACCTTACGCGCTCCGATAGGTTCGCCAAGAACGAGCGCGGAGAGTGCGAGGGCCGAGACCGGAATCAGATTCACAAAGACGCCAGCGCGCGAGGGTCCGATCCCCTTGACGCCGTACAGCCAGGCTTGTTGACCCAGAGCTGTCGCGAAGAAGATGAGATAGGCGACGGCCAGCCACCCGGAGGCCGGAACGCCCCGAAAGCCGGAAAGTTGCGCTCTTTGGTCGAAGAACAACAGAGGGAGTTGGGGGATGAGGGAGAGCGCTAACGTGGTCCAGTTCACGGTCAGTGGGGAAAACCGCTCCATCGCCCGGCGGCCTCCGATCGTGTAGAGTGCCCAACTGACCAGACCCAGCACGATCAGGGTTCCCCCGAGCCAGGGGGATCCTCCACTGTTTCCCTGACCGTTGGAACCGGCCACGAGCGCGACGCCGGCAAACGAAAGCGCGCAGCCGCCCACGACGGACCGGAAGGGAACATCACGAATCAGAAGAGCGGAGAGTAAGGCCGTAATCACGGGACTCGCTCCAATGATGATCCCCGCCGCCCCCGCTCCAATGTCGCGAAGACCAAATAAGGTGAGAATGTGATTGCCCAACACTCCCAAGGACAGGGCGGCAAATAGCAGCAGGTCGCGGGCTGTAAACCGTACCGTGCCTGCCTCTTGCCACCACCATAAAGGCACCAGCACCAGCAGGGCGCCCAACCCCCGAAGCACCGACACCTCAAACGGCGAGAATGAGCTCAGCGCAGACTTCTGGAATACGACCGAGCCGCCCCACACCATCGCGGAGGTTGTCAGCGCCAGATACGCAAGCATTGCAGAGCGCGGTGAGACAACGGATTCAGGAAGCGTTGCGGTTCGCATTTCCGTCATGATCGCGACCTACGAATGGCAGCGACTGGGTTAGGAAGAGTAGTGCTCGGGTCGACGGGCGGCGAGCAGATCGTTGAAAGGAGTGATGCGTTTCTCGCGCGCCTCGGACGGATCGATTTCGACGACACTCAAGTCGACTTGATTGCCGGCCGCCCGCCGGAGGATGTTGCCGGCAGGGTTCACGACCTCGCTGTTGCCGATGTAGGTCAATCGCTTCTTGCCTGCACGCTCTTCCGAGCCAATACGATTGCACGTGACGGCAAACACTCGATTTTCAAGACATCGGGTGACCATGGCATCCGGGCAGTGTGGGAGCACCAGGTTGGAGGGATGGGCGATGATATCCGCACCTTTGAGCGCCAGGGTGCGGGCGGATTCGGGATAGAACCAGTCGAAGCAGATCATGAGCCCGATCCGCGCCGGACCGATATCATAGACGGGAAATCCCGTGTCCCCCGGCGTAAACCATAACGTCTCTTCGGCGAAGAGATGCGTCTTCCGATACACGCCGATCAATCCGGAGGGACCGATGAGGGCAGCCGAATTGTACACGGCGTTCCCAACCCGCTCAGCAAGACCGGCAACCACATGCATCCGCCGGGCGGCCGCGAGCTCCAGGAGGCGAGCGGTCGTCGCCCCTCCAGGGATGTCTTCGCCCAAGGACACCGCTTCTTCGCGCGACACAAACTGGTAGCCGGTGTTGAACAGCTCCGGCAAAACCAAGAGGTCGCACTCTACATGCGCAAGCCGCTCGCTCACCACATCCAGGTTGCGTTTCACTTCGCCGAAAACCGGATCGAACTGGAAATAGCCGACACGCATGCGACCTTCGAGATCCTTTCTGAAATAAAAACGGGCAGGAAGAGGGCTCCCTGCCCGTCGCGCTCATCAAGCCTACAAACCTGTTTTACTTCGCCGCCTCCTGCAGGTGCATCAATGCTTCCTCGGCATGTTTTGTGCCGCCGGCAGCATCTCCCTTTTTGCCCGACGCCACCGCGCCCTCGAGGTGCTTGATTCCCTCTTGGGTATGCGCACTGGACTTTTCCTTCTCGGCCGCCTCCGCATGCTTTAACGCCTTTTCTGCGTGCTTCGTCAGCACATCGGCATGACCCGCCTTGCCATGCTCGATCGCTTCCTTGTCGTGTTCAATCGCCTCCTTCACATGATTCTCGGCCGCCCAGGAGATTCCGGCGGCAAGAAACGACAGTGCACCCAGCACTACCACCACCGCTGCAAATTTTCGCATCATGATTGTTCCTCCTTGAGATGATTATAACGGACACTGGCTGTAGGAATTAACATAGGGTCTTTCGGCTGTCAAGTTGCGGCGGGCTTCCAATAGTAGGGCCATGCGTGGCCTTATTCTAGCTTGACCCGTTTTTGAAGCTCGTACAACTCGATGATATCCTGGACCGTGTTCGCATCCTCGGCCCGTTTGTCATCTCTGAGGAATCCCTGGACACGCGGAAATCTCAAGGCATAGCCGATGCCCTGGGCGGACCCGCAGGTGTGCAACGGGCTGCGGGTGATCTCATCCGCGGCGACCGTGATGACAAATGCAGGCTGCACCCAGACGTCGGGGATCATCTTGGAATCCACCCGCGCCGGTCGATGCTCGACGGCAATGGTGTCCAGGCGCTCCCGCAGTCGGACCCATTCTTCATCCGAAAAGCCCGTGCCGACTTTGCAGATCGTCTTAAAGACATCGGCTGTGGCGTCATACGCCGCGGCAAGAACGGCTCCGATCCCGAACCGCGCCCGCTTGCCTCCCCCACGGAAATAGCCGACCAGGCAGAGATCCACCGTATCCGACAGCTCCCCCTTATAGCTGCGTTTGAGTTTGATCCAGTTAAAGTTGCGAGATCCGGCCGTGTAGGGAGAATCCGGCCGCTTGGCCACGATCCCCTCAAGCCCGCGGGCGATCGCTCCCTCGAAAATGATGCGTAGGCGTTTCGGATCCTCCACTTCTTCGGCCTCCGCCGGCTCGATGATCGGCCCGTGCTCGATGCGCGCGATCAATTCCCTGCGCCGCTCGTGATACGGCCGTCGCGTGTAGTCCTCGCCATCCACGTAGAGCAGATCAAAGCCGTAGAGCTTCAGCGGAAATTCCTTCGCGTGATCGGCAATGCCATGCTTGCGTTTCCGCTGGATTGTTGTCTGAAAAGACAGTAGTTCGCCCGCGAGCGCTTCCCCTTCGAAGATCGCGTTCTTAGCGCGGATTTGACGCCTGACAGCGTCGGCGATATCCGGGAACATGGCGGTCGTGCGCTCAAGGTTTCGAGAGAAGATCTCCACCTTTTCGCCGTCTTTATGGATCTGGCAGCGAAAGCCGTCCAGTTTCGGTTCCACCGCACATGGGCCGATCTTCTGGATGATATCTTCCGGTTGGGCGACCCGTTCGCACAAGGCCATGCGGATGGGGTATCCGACCTGGACGTGAATCGCAGCGATCCCCTCACGTCCCCCTTCGCTAGCAACCTCTCCCACGCGACCAAGATCCGAGCAGAGATTGTAGGCTCGCTCTAGGTCCACTTTTAGCTTGCGATCCCCGAGCTTCGCTAGGGCCAGGGCTTCCAGCACGGTCGCGTCCCCGACACCCAGCCGAAGGCGCCCCACCACAAACCTCGCAATGTACTTGGCTTCTTT
>VBON01000189.1 GCA_005877525.1 Nitrospirota bacterium | reverse complement strand
GGCTTCGGCCGTGATTCGACTCGTCAACGTGTACAAGACCTTTGGCAAGCAGGCGGTGCTCGACGGTGTGAACCTGGAAATCCCCCGCGGCAAACTGACGACGATCATCGGTCGGAGTGGAGGGGGCAAGAGCGTGTTGCTGAAGCATCTCATCGGCTTACTCAGACCGGATCGGGGCCAGGTTCTCGTGGAAGGAACCGATATTACTCGGTTGGGTCAACGGGAGCTCAATGAAGTCCGTAATAAGTTTGCAATGCTTTTTCAGGGAGCGGCCCTCTTTGACTCCCTGTCGGTGTTTGAAAACGTCGCGTTTCCACTGCGCGAAAAGACAAGGCTGAGTAATGAGGAGATCCGGCAGAAGGTCCTCGAGATGCTGGAGCAGGTGGGACTAACAGGCATGGGAGAGAAATACCCTTCGGAGTTAAGCGGCGGCATGCGCAAACGCGCAGGCTTGGCTCGCGCCCTCGTGCTGGGTCCCGAGATCATGCTCTTCGACGAGCCGACCACCGGCCTGGATCCTCTTCTCGCGCGCACGATTAATGACCTGATTCAGCAAACGCAACGGCGATACCGATTCACCGCCGTTATGGTCAGCCATGAGATTCCCGAGGTCTTCGGAATTTCGGACTATGTGGCAATGCTCCTGGATGGCAAGATCGCCGAGATGGCGCCCCCCGAGCAATTTGTCAAGACACAGAACCGGGCCATTCAGGAGTTCGTCAACGGTGGCAAACCGGTCGGCGCAGCGGTTAAAACGGTTCAGGAGGCGCAGCGATCATGAAGGATACCAAACTGGAGCTCATTGTCGGTGTCTTTGTCCTGATTGGCATTGCGGCCTTGGCGTATCTGGCGATAAAGCTCGGTAAGTTGGAGATCGTTGGGGGCCATCAGCGCGACATTCAAGCGGTGTTTGATTCTGTCGCCGGCTTGAAGACAGGAGCCGGGGTAGAGGTCGCCGGCGTTCAGGTCGGCCAGGTGAAACGGATAGCATTGGACGGGGAACGCGCGCTGGTGACGCTCGCGGTCCAACCGCACGTCAAGGTGTACCAGGATGCCATTGCCTCCATCAAGACGCGGGGTCTTATCGGTGACAAATATGTCTCCCTTTCGCCGGGCGGCTCAGACAAGGAACTATCGCCGGGAGGGAAGATCCGCGATACTGAATCGGGAGTTGATTTGGAAGCGGTCATCGGCGAGTTCATTCATGGGAGCGCCGCATCCGGCGGAAGCGACGGGAAAGGGAAGCAAGAGGGAAGCACTAAGTCCGCAAAGTGACCGGCGCAGAGCGCATTGGACTGGGGTGCGCGAATGCAGGAACGAGTGTAAGATAAAGAGGAGAGGGGAATGCGAAAGGTGAGGACAGTAAAGATGAGGGAAACCGCGATCGCTCTCTTGATCCTGGCAATGCTGGGCAGCGTGGATGTGGCTTCGGCGGGTCCGCCCACGGAGGCGCTGAAAACCTCTATCGACGAGGTACTTCGCGTGCTGGAAGAGCCAGGCTTAAACAAGCCGGAAAAAAAACACGAGCGTCGGCAGGTGCTAGTAGACGTGATCAGCAAGCGCTTTAACTTCGAGGAGATGGCGAAGCGCACGGTCGGAGCGGAATGGGCCAAGCGCAGCCCCGAGGAGCGCCGGGAGTTCGTGGAGTCCTTCAGGACCTTATTGTCGAATTCCTACCTGGGCCGAATCGAAAACTATTCCGGGGAGAAGGTGCATTATAACAAGGAGATCACGGATGGCGAACATGCCGAGGTCCGGACCGAGATCGATACTGGACAGTCCACAATCCCGATCGATTACAAGATGGAAAATGCCGGGGGCGACTGGCGTGTCTACGACGTTGTCGTCGAGGGGACCGGGCTTGTGAGCAATTATCGCGAGCAGTTCAAGCGAATTCTCCGCAAGGAATCGTTTGAGGCCTTGAGCAAGACGATTCGTGAGAAGGCAGCGGTCATCAGAGCTCCCGGCGCGGTTCCTCCGCGACGCGCGGCCGAATAATATCGTAGCGGGGTACGCGAAGCGACGTTGGCATGAGCTTCCGCCACAGCGTTTTCCTCACCGGCGCAGGGATCTTCACCTGCATTCTCGCCCTGACCCCGCTTGCGACAGCGCAGCCTGCCTCAGACTGGAGCTACTTCCTGATTCCTGCAGTCTCCAGCTCCAAGAACGATGGGGTCGATGTCGGCCTCATCGCACCATTCATCTTCAATGACACGGACGGCCGGATCAATAAGATCATCGCGCCGATGTATGTGCACAACGAGTTCCTTGGCTCCCGAGAGACACTCAATTTCTTCATGTATCCAAAGCGTGGCGTGGAAATGACGCTGCTGGCGTCCTATACCGACAAAATCGAGCGCAAATTCGTTGGCAATTACCGGAATCTGTATCTTGCGCAAGGTCGTTATAGCCTGGAAGCGGGCGCTGGGTTCTTCAAGAACGCGACGGCACGATTCTTTGGCGTGGGTCCCACTGCCCCGCAGGCAAGCGAGACCAACTACACGGACCGGGAGCTCTATGGGTATGTAACCGGAGGAATCTACCTCGGGCCAGGCACGCGAGTCATTCTGACCGAACGGCTGCGCAATGTGGAGATCCAGCGGGGCGGTATTACGAGTCTCCCATTTACGCGCGAGCTCTTCCCCAGCGTCCGAGGAACGGGCGGCGCGACGATTTCGAGCCACAGAGTCGCATTGTTGAGCGATACGCGCGATGATACCGTGAGCCCGACGATCGGATCCTATTTCTCAGGGTATGCGGAACTGGCCCAGTCGCTCACCGCGGATAGCGCGACCGCCTTCAGCAAGTATGGCGTTGAATATCGAAAATTGATCCCGGATCAGACCAAACGCTACACGTTCGCCTTCCGCGGGAAGTTCGAGGCGACCCTTGGAGGGGATGAGGTTCCCTTTTTCGAGCGAAGCATGCTGGGCGGTCAAAACTCCTTGCGAGGGTTTGGAATCGGTCGCTTTGTAGACAACTATTCGCTGCTGTTCAGCCTCGAAGAGCGTATCCAACTCTTCCATCTGCGCCTGTTTGGCACCATCGCCGAGATCGAAACCGCGCCATTTCTTGATGTCGGGAAGGTGATGAGTGACCTGGGGAACCGGATTTTGACGCACTACGAGTTCAATCCGGGGATCGGGTT
>VBON01000197.1 GCA_005877525.1 Nitrospirota bacterium | reverse complement strand
CGCGAGGAGGTGGAACGGCTTCGGCAAGAAGTATCTACCATTGTCGTCGATATGCACGCCGAGGCTACGTCTGAGAAAATGGCCATGGGCTGGTATTTGGACGGGACCGTGAGCGGCGTGTTTGGAACGCACACGCATGTTCAGACGGCGGATGAACGGATCCTGCCCAAAGGAACCGCCTATCTGACCGAAACGGGCATGACTGGCCCCTCCGAATCCGTCATCGGAATCAAGAAAGAAATCGCGATTGAGAAGTTTCTGACGCAGATGCCGCGGCGGTTTGAAGTAGCTTCCGGGCCCTGTGTTTTCTCCGCGGTACTGTTTGAAGTCGACCAGACCTTGGGGAAGGCCGTATCAATCGAGCGGATTCGCCTGCAGGATTGAAGAATGGGATATCCGCCGACACCCCATGTGATTCTCACCGTCTCGGCGCTTACCGCGGTCGTCCGCTCCCATGTCGAATCGGCCTTCGCGGATATCTGGGTAGAAGGGGAGGTGTCCAATCTTCGGATGCCTTCATCCGGGCATGCGTACTTCACCCTGAAGGATGCCTCGAGCCAGATGAGAGCCGTGATGTTTCGGTCGGTCGGACGCTTCTTGCGGTTTCACCTCAAGGATGGCATGTGCGTCATCTGTCGCGGTCGCTTGACGGTCTACGAACCCAAGGGTGATTACCAGATGATGGTGGACTACGCCGAGCCTAAAGGCGTTGGCGCTCTTCAAGTCGCCTTTGAGCAATTAAAAGAACGGCTCGCAGCCGAAGGTCTCTTTGAGGCCGCCCGTAAGCGGCCGCTGCCGGTTTTCCCAAGGCGGTTGGGCATCATCACCTCACCGACGGGGGCGGCGATCAGAGACATCATTCAGGTCGCGCACAGGCGCTGGCCGAATATCGAGCTCCTCCTGAACCCTGTCGGAGTCCAGGGCATAGGGGCAGCCGCAGAGATCGCCAAGGCGATCGCGGAATTGAATGAACTTGGTGGCCTCGATGTGCTGGTCGTGGGACGCGGGGGTGGCTCTCTCGAAGACCTCTGGGCGTTCAACGAAGAGATTGTGGCGCGTGCCATCGTGGCCTCGCGCATCCCGGTCGTCTCCGCGGTTGGGCATGAGATTGACTACACGATCGTCGACTTTGTCGCCGATCTGCGCGCTCCGACACCCTCGGCAGCTGTGGAGCTCATTCTGCGGGACCGGTCGGAGATCATTGCGCGGCTATCCCGCTATGGGCAGCAGGCGGCCCACGCGATTCGGGGGCACCTGCGGGACTGTCGGGCCCGCGTGGAAACCGAACGCCGTTCGCTCCTTGACCCTGCTGCTCTTGTGCAACGTGCCATGCAGCGACGCGATGATCTGGAAATGCGTCTCTTTCGGGCAACGACGAAGCCGGATGCGCGAAGCCGTACGCGCGATGGACAGTTTGCGCCAGGGTCTCCTGCTCCGAAGCCCTATTAGGCGGATCGAACAAGGACTCGCCATGCTGCCGCAGCTCAGAAGGCGCCTTGAGCAGCGCGTGGTCGGGACCCTGACTACGTGGCGGCATTCTCTGCAGCAAGGCGTAGGAGCGCTTCATACCCTTAGCCCCTTGGCCATTCTCGCGCGCGGCTATAGCATTACGCGTCGCTTGCCCGAGATGCAATTGCTGCGGAAGGCGAGTGAAGTGACGCCGGGCGACACCGTTCAGGTTCGGCTGAGTTCTGGGGAGTTGATTTGTGAAGTGAGGCAACTGGGCGAAGACTTGCAGCCCGGCGGGTAGCGGATTTACATTGAGCGACTAAGGGGATGTTGTGGCGACGGTAAAATTTGAAGAGGCGCTGGCGCGACTGGAAGCGATCGTGAACGAGCTGGAGCGGGGCCAACTTCCGCTTGACGATTCAATGCGGATCTTCGAGGAAGGGATGAAGCTTTCCAGGACCTGCCTCAAGATGCTGGAGGATGCGGAGCGTAAAGTCGAAATTCTGATCAAGGACAAGGATGGAAGCAAGCGTGCGCGACCTTTCGAACTCGAGCTGAGCTCCGGATCTGAGCCGGAGAACGGCGAGAGCGAGGACCTTGAGGCGGGCAGTCCTCCGGTCCGTTGATCGACTGATGGAGCACGGAGAACGTCTTGACATCGCATTGGTCCGCCGCGGCCTTGCCGACAGCCGTGAGCGCGCACAAGGATTGATCCTCGCCGGATTGGTAACGGTCGCCGGGCAGACGGCGCACCGTGCGTCCTACCGGATTGCTCCCGACATGACAATCAGCATTCGCGGGCCGGACCATCCATTCGTGAGCCGTGGAGGTCTGAAACTTGCCGCCGCGCTCAAGCAGTTCGTAATCGATCCGAGCGGCATGACCGCGGTGGATATCGGTGCGTCCACCGGAGGATTTACGGATTGTCTTCTCCAATGCGGCGCGGCCAAGGTGTACGCGGTGGATGTGGGCTATGGACAGTTGGCATGGCGGCTGCGGCAAGATCCCAGAGTGGTGGTCATCGAACGCTGCAATGCTCGATATCTCGATCGGGCGATGATTCCCGAGAAGGTACATCTTGTAACCATCGATGTCTCATTTATTTCGCTCGCCTTGATTCTGCCCGCCGTCGATCGAATCTTAGATGAGGGGGGTATGGTTCTGGCGCTCCTCAAGCCACAATTTGAAATCGGGAAAGGGAAGCTTGGCAAGGGAGGCGTCATCCGAGATGAGCAGGCGCGTCGGGACACTGTCGAGCAGGTCAGGCGGACCCTTGAAGCGCAGGGATGGTTGTGGCTAGATGAGATGACGTCGCCAATCGCCGGCCAGAAAGGCAATGTGGAGTATGTGGTACGCCTGCGGCGAGGGCAAACTGCCGTCAGCAGTCCTGAGACTGCGAGCGTAGGGGCTCGAGGGGCATGAAAGTTCTCGTCACGGGCGGAGCCGGCTTTATCGGATCACACATCGTCGACCGGTTAGTACAGGAAGGGTACGAGGTGATCGTCGTCGATGACCTGTCGGCGGGCAAGCGCAAGAACGTAAATCGAGCCGCGCGATTCTACAAAGCCGACATCCGGGGCCGGTGGCTCGAGCGCGTTTTTCGTAAGGAGCGTCCGGCCGTGGTTATCCATCATGCGGCGCAGATAAATGTGCGCCGATCCGTTGAGGACCCGGTTGCAGACGCCGACATCAACATTTTGGGCATGCTCAACGTATTGCAGAACTCGGTGACCTACGGAGTCCGCAAAGTGATTTTTGCGTCCTCGGGGGGAGCCGTCTATGGCGAACCGGAAAAGCTGCCGGTTCCGGAGACGCATCCATTGAAGCCCTCCTCACCTTACGGGATCACAAAGGCTGTCGGAGAAGAATACTTGCGGTATTTCATGGGCGCCAGCGGCTTGCAATACGTTTGCCTTCGGTATGCCAACGTGTATGGCCCTCGCCAGGACCCCAATGGCGAAGCGGGCGTGGTCGGCATCTTTACCCAAAAGATGCTCACCGGAGAGCAACCCGTCATCAACGGCAACGGACGCCAGACACGAGACTTTGTCAATGTCGATGACGTGGTGGAGGCCAATTTAGCAGCTCTCACGAAGACCGCCCGCGGAGCCTATAACGTCGGGACCGGCCAAGAGACCAGCGTCAACGAACTCTTCAGGATCCTCGCGAAACTGATCAATCCCGCGGCGCGGGAAGTTCACGGACCTGCTAAGAAAGGGGAGCAACTGCGGATCGCGCTGGACTCCAGCAGGCTGCATCAGGAATTCGACTGGGAACCGAAAGTGTCCTTGCCCGATGGAATAGCGCGGACAGTCGAGTATTATCGCCGCACGGTGGAGATCCTCTAGACAGTCAATACTTCGGAACCGACGGGTCAATTTGCATGGACCAGGCATTGATGCCCCCGGTGAGGTTTTTGACATTCTTATACCCTTGCTGCA
>VBON01000185.1 GCA_005877525.1 Nitrospirota bacterium | reverse complement strand
GATACAAAAGGTCCTGGACGCGCAGGTTGAATCAGCACGCGGCTGGGCCGAGAATGTCACGACCGCGAAGGGCACGCCGCAGGAGATCGCGGAATGGGCCAAGCAGGGGCAGGACATGATCACCCGCTTGACGGAAACGCAGAAGCAGCTCTGGGGGAACTGGTTCGAGTTCGCCAAGAAGCTTGATGCCTCCAACATGATGAACTGGACCCAAGACGCGCAGAAATTCTTGCAGAGCTGGCAGGAGACCATTCAGAAGGCACAGACTGCCCAGACGGAATGGTTGAAGACCGCGGGGCAAGCGAGCAAGAAGTCGTAGAAGCAGCAGCTAAGATATTTATTTGGGGGGGGATGCCGTGCAGTGGACTGAGCAGACTGAAACGATGATGAAGGCCTTGAACGAAACCCAGAAGCAGCTGTGGACAAACTGGTTTGATGGGATGCCGGGCGTTTCCTCCCCGATGCCCGCCTCCTGGGGAGTCGCAAACCAAGGGTATGAAGCGGCTACCGAGGGTTTCAAAACCTGGACAGCAGAGAGCGAGCAGGTTGCCAAACATGTGGCCGAACAACTGCTGGCGAGTCAGGAGAAGATGCTCCGCTTTCTGGAGATTTCACTCAGAGCATGGACGGCGATCGCTTCGAAGACCGAGTCCGGTGAGGACTGGCCAACGGCTCTTCGAAGCTATACCGAGAACTTGCGCCAGCAGCTCGTTCAATTCCCGCAAGAGATGCAGAAGGCGTTTCAGGATACCGACGAACTCTGGCGGCTCTACCAAGAACAGTGGAAGGGGCTCGTCCAGCCATGGGCGATGTCCTTACGGCAGACGCCGTGGAACTTTGGGCAGGCTTCGACCGGCAATGGTTCAGCGTTGATGGAGATGCAGAAGCTGTACTGGGATGCTTATGAGAGTACGTTCGGTCGAATGCTTGCAAGCCCCACGCTGGGACTCACGCGTGAAATAAATGAGGACATCCTCAAGGGATTCGACGCGTGGTTGGATTACCGGCGGGCGAGTTTCGAATACCACGTCTCGCTCGGCGAAACCTGGACGCACGCTTTCGAAGAGTTTATGCGACGGCTCGTGGCCCTTGCTGAAAAGGGCGAAACGGTGCCGAGCGTCAAGACACTGCTGCAACTGTGGATCGAAATCGTCGACCAGGTCTTCACGGACGTGTTCCGCTCGGACGAGTATATTCGGATCCAGGGGCGTTTAGTCAACACGGCCACCGCCTATAGACTTCGCGAACGTGAAATCGTGGACGCCTGTTTGAAGGCCAGTCATCTCGCTTCGCGCAGCGAGCTGGATGAGGCCTATCGGAGAATCTACGATCTACGCAAAGATGTGAAGGAGCTCAAGAAAGCGCTACAGGGGATCAAGCGAGAGTCTTCGGCCCAGGCTCCTCAATCCGTCGACAACGGAATGCCCACGGATCTCCCGAAAGACACCGCATGAGCCGGCCGAGCGTCCCTCGCAGGGAACCAGCAACAAGGAGAACATGGTGATACCGTTTCCTCTACTGCGCAATCCTCACGAGACCGCTCGCGAACTGATCGACTTCAACCAAAAGGTTCTCAAGGGGATCGAGAATCTCGGTCGGATCCGTGAGCAGGACATCCAGGTCGGGGCGAGCTCCAAAGAAGAGATTTACCGGGAAGACAATCTCGTGCTGTATCGCTTCACCCCGATGGTGGAGCAGCCTTTCCGGGTGCCGATCCTCATCGTGTACGCGCTCGTGAACCGCCCGTACATGGTGGACCTGCAGGAAGACAGATCCTTGGTGCGCAACCTGCTCAAACTCGGCATGGACGTCTATTTGATTGATTGGGGGTACCCCGGCAGAGGCGATCGGTGGTTGACGCTCGACGACTATATCAACGGCTATATCGAGAACTGTGTGGATGTGGTCCGCGAACGCCATGGCGGAGACCCGATCAACGTCCTCAGTATCTGCCAGGGAGGCACCCTCAGTCTCTGCTACACCGCGCTCCATCCGGACAAGGTAAAAAACCTCATCACGATGGTGACGCCGGTCGATTTTCACGTGAACGAGGGCTTATCGAACCT
>VBON01000009.1 GCA_005877525.1 Nitrospirota bacterium | reverse complement strand
AGCCAGCGCGCCTGCCCCGATCATGCCGCAGATCTCTCCGTGGGGATACCAGAAGTCGATCACCCAGCCGCTCGACACCAACACCGGCCCTTTCCCGCGCGCCGCCGCGATCAGCGCTTGGGCTGCAGCCTGGACCAGCGGCTTCGGGGAGTGCTTCCTCGCCGCATCATAGAGGAAACGGATCTTACCGCGTGAGCCTTCGGGCCGCGCATCGAATTCAGTTGAAACCAGCCGGTCAATACTCTCACAGATCTGATCTATCCGACCCTCTAGGCTAATCATTGTTTTATCCTCCCTTTGCCGATGTTTCCACATGCGTGGAACAACTAGTGAATTCCGGTAGAAAGCGCGCCGCCGCCCGAGCGCGGGATAAAAATCCCGTGACCCTCTGTGCCGACGTACTGCCCGTTTTCCGCCACGACTTTGCCGCGTGAGATTGTCACGACCGGAAATCCCCGGAGATTCCACCCTTCATATACGGTGTAGTCTTGCCACCCGTGGAGGTTCTCAAGACGGATCGTTCGTTTGAAGTTGGGGTCAATGACCACGATGTCGGCGTCGCTGCCAACCGCCACTGATCCTTTACGTGGATACAGGCCGAAGATTTTGGCGGCATTGGCGCTGGTAATCTCCACCAGTCGGTTCATGCTGAACTTCCCCTTCCCTACGCCCTCCGAGTAGAGCAGCGGTATACGCACCTCGACTCCCGAAAAACCGGCCTGGAGGCTGTCCAGTGTTCGGCCGATCTTTTCCCGTCCCTCCGACGGGTAAGTCGCATCATCGGTGCCGATTGTCGACATGGTACCCTTGACGACCCCATTCCAGAGACCGTCGCGGTCCTCCTTGCCCTTGAGCGGAGGGAAGTTCACATAGCGGAGCCCATCGTCGCGCTGGGTGACGTCTTCGTTGGTGAAAAATAGATATTGCGGGCAGGTTTCGCCGAATACCGGTAGATGCCGGTTGCGCGCTTCATAAACCGCCTGAACGCCACGCTGCGAACTCATATGCACGATATATAGCGGGCAACCCGTGCGCTCAGCGAGAAATGTGGCGCGATGAATCGCTTCTTCCTCCACCCAAGGCGGCCGGGTTTCAGCCACCAATCGTCCGTCCTTTTGGCCGCGCCGGAGGTACTCGCTCTTCATCCATTCGCAGACGTAGTGGTTCTCAGCGTGGACTTCGACAACACCTCCGGATTGCTCAGCCGCCTGCATCGTCGCGTAGAGGCCACCGTCGTCCACGGCCCAGTCGTAGGTCATGTAGATTTTGATCGAAGAAATGCCGTCACGCATGAACTGCTTGATCTCGCCAATCGTCGCGGGTGCGATCGGTCCCATAAGGCAGGCGTGAAGCGAGTAATCGATGGCCGCTTTCCCCTGCGGCTCATGCAAGCGGTTTTCAAGTGTGGCGAGCGCAGAGGCGCCGCTCTGCACCCAGGCGAAGTCGATGATCGTGGTTGTTCCACCGCAGGCCGCCGAGATGGTGCCGCGGTCCCATCCCTGCATCATCGCGGGTCCCCATGGCATGTTGAAATGCACATGCGGATCGATACCGCCGGGGATAACGTACTTGCCCACCGCATCGATCACCCGCTTTGCCTCCGAGAACAGACCCGGCGCCGTCACGGCGGCGATTAGCTCGCCCTGGACGGCCACGTCCGCAACGATACTAGCGTCCGGTGATACAACGGTCCTGCCCTTGATCAGTAGGTCCAGCATGACGATCTCCTTCCTAATGCTTTGAGCGCTTCCGCTGTCGAGCTTCTCATTTCCCCTGATGTTGCGGCGGCCCTGTCAAATTCACGAAAAACAGGCCGGTGAACATCAGCAGGAGCGCTGCCCATATCCATATGCTCAGGCTATCTCCAAAAAACATCATACCGAAGCCGACGCCCAGGAGAGTCGCGATGTAGTTCGACGTTGAAAAGAATACCGGTCCAGCCCGTTTGATGATCTCGAATACCAATACGTAAATGGCCGCGGTATTGACTATGGCGCCGACGACAGCCCAGTGTCCGATGTCCGATGGCCCGTTGAAGAACCACCAACTGCCGGCGACGGTCATGACGGGTACCATGGTTACTGCGGACGCGATTAACAGCCCGCAACCGAGCGTCAGTGATCTTGTCGATGGCGGATGAAGCCAGGCCATGAGGATCGTTCCTAGCGCGTAACAGAGCGGCGCAAGCATCCCCAGCCCCATCCAGGCGGCCAGCTCAGGTGACGGCAGGCTCGTTTTAGGAAGCAGCACAAGCAAGACCCCGATGAAGCCGAGCAACAAGCCGGTGAGACGGATCCAGCGAAATCGGTCCATACCAAGCCCAAGCGCGAGGGCGTAAATCATCAACGGAATCAGCATCAGACCCAGGCTCAAAATCCCAGATGGCACTTTGGGCGCGACGAGGCTCAAAATGGAAAAGGGAAGGGAAAAGTTAAAAACGCCCGTGACGAGGTAAAACCTGAGCGATTGTGTGGAAAGATCCGGAAGATGGTTCTGCGCGCCGCCGACAATGAGCAAGATTAAAGCTCCGCCCAGCGCCTGTAAGAATACGTAGGGAATGAACGGAACGCCGTGCGTCGTCGCCAGCCGGTTGAAAACGAACATCATGCCGAAGGTAAAGCCCACCAGAAAAAGCATGCCGAAGGCCGCCGGCCCGGGCCTTCTCAACTCACTAACGGCAGGAGTTACTTTTTGAGCGTTCACCATGGCGAATTGGAGAGCTCGTGAAGATAAAGAAAACTTCTATCGGGCGCTACTCGTATGGTTGATACTTAGCAATCCAGTCCATGACCTCGCGAAGCTGCACTACGTCGCTGTATTTCTGGCCGATGTCGAAAAGATTCGCGAGGTGGGGCGCTTCCGCTCTGTCTCCGACGCACTCTTCCGGCACGATGCCGTGGTAGCCATACTGCAAAGCATCGATGCAGGTGGCGCGCACGCAGCCGCTGGTCGTGCAGCCGGTAATGATCAAAGTGTCGATCCCCATGCTCGTGAGAGTCGCCTGCAGATGAGTGCCGAAAAACCCGGAGGGATATTTTTTGACGACCGTGATGTCTTCCGGTGTTTTTCCCAAGCGCGGATCGATCTCCACCCATTTGGTGCCGGCTTTGAGCCAACTTAAAGCCGGCACTTTTCTTCCCCATACGCCAGCGTCTTTGAGGTGCTCTTCATAGGCGCAGACGGTGAAAAAAACCGGTATTTGTTTTTGATGGGCCGCTGCAATCAGATCTTTACAGGATGCAACCACGCGGTCCAAGTCTCCGCCTAGCGGACAAGTCGCATCCGTAAATCCCAGTTGCAGATCGATGACGATGATCGCCGGCTTCCTGCCGAAGCCCATCCGGCCGCCCATGCCGTGTTCCTGGTAAAACTTGCGGTCCCTTTCAAAGACATCTTTGCTCATAAAGTCCTCCGCTATGCATTCACATAATTTTTGTAATACCAGTCGGCGATTTCTCCTCCGGTCGTAAGCCATACCTTTTTACGCTTGCAGATATATTCCAGCGCCTTCGCGAAATATTTCATGCGAAACGGCACACCGATGATGAAGGGATGGAGTGCGATGGCCATGACGCGGCCGTGGGTTTTTCCCTCGTCGTAGAGCACGTCGAACTGGTCTTTGATCGCCTGCATGAAGTCGGCGCCGCTGTTGCCCTTACCGAGGAAGAACGGAATATCGTTCAGCTCGATGGCATAGGGCACCGAGATCATCTGACCTTTTTTGACTTTCATCGGATAGGGCTGGTCGTCGTTGCACCAGTCGCAGAGATAACGGATGCCGTGCTCCCCCAAAATATCGGGCGTGCTGAACGTCTCGGCCAGCGCAGGCCCGAGCCAGCCTTCCGGCGCTTTCCCGGTGGCCTTGGTAATCGTCTGAACGGTTTCGCGGATGACCTTTCGTTCGTCCTCCTCGCTGAGACCGGTCAAAAACTTGGAATTTGTGATCGCATGGCCCATCCACTCCCATTTTCTTTTCTTCCCTTCTTCGATGATGACCGGATAGTGATTGCAGACGTCCGAGTTGAGCGCGACGGTTCCGCGGATTTTGTATTTGTCCATCACCTCCATGAGCCGCCACACGCCGACTCGCGGCGCGTAATCGCGCCAGCCGTAATTGAGTACGTCGGGAACGAGATTGGAGGCGTAGAGCGAAGTTGAGGGAGTTTCGAATTCATAGTATTCGATATTGGGGATCACCCACACCGCTACCCTGGCCCCATTGGGCCATTTGAGCGGCTTTCTCTTAATGATCGGCGAGTAATCGAAGCGGTTGTGATCCATAAGTCCTCCTCTTTGCGGTTGACCCCTAGTGCCGCGCCCTCCGAAGCATTGCACTGGGTGTAGCCCAGTTGTCTGTTTCGAGTTCCGGGGAGTTGACCAGAAAGGTATAATCCCCGATCCTGTTGTGAAAACTGACATTGGAGTGAAAGTCCCTCTGTAAGTCTGCAAAGACAATCCCCGTCAGATCAGGAGTGTCAGGGACTCCCGTATCCCCCCAGATAAAAAATAGAAACTTCCACAGCTTCCCTGCCATATCCCAAATATCGGCCAGTTCAGTTATGAGGTAGATAGCATCAATGTATACCCGCTTCCTGCTGTAGTTGGCTCCGGGGAGGTGAGGAACCCCGTCCAACAAAATCATTTCAGGCCGTAGCTCCCAGGTGGAACGGGGAAATTTGTCCGGGAAATCCGGAAAGACAAAATCCTCCCTTTTTGCCCCCTTCGCCCTCGCTCCCAGATTACTTGGCGAGGGACCGAGCATAGGCTTGCGGCCCGCAAGATTCCATGACCAGGTGAGGACCGGGTCACCCTGGATGTCAAAGTCTGTGGCGTAGGACACGCTGTAGGGCGATGAAGGCTCAAATCGTTGGGTGGAAGGAACCCGGCGGGTTCGCCTGAGGGCGGGAATGTAGAGGTCCGTGTCTGGGAGCCTCGAGCCATCATAGTAAACCGTGGTCAAAACACCGAGACCGTAAGAATCGAAGGGTTCGTTCAAGGATAAGATAACCCGGTGCAGCTCGTCTTTGTATTTTGGCACGACTGGTTTCGGATCGACCACCAGGCGTCCCACACTTTGGATCTGCCCGAAGAGGCCCGAATCGTGTCTGACCAGGGTGCCGTTAGTGTCTACATGATTCTCCGTATAGACCACCCTGAGGGTGTCATAGCGACGCGGACTAAAACTAAAATCCCAGATGGCTTCAAGAGCAGTCTTGGGCTCTGGAAAAGGGAAACCGCCTGTCCACGGCCCGCCGCCCTTGTGCCAGAGCTGTCCTTTGCTATCAAGAACCGCCTGGCCCTTATTGCGCAAGGTAGCCTCCAACCAAAACCTGGGCACTTTGGCTTCCGGTCTCATCGTTGTCTCAGCAATCTTGATCTGAGCCCCGCGCTGAAGCTCAACAACGAGCCCTTCTGGGGCGATATCCTTGATAAGCTCGACGTTTTCTTTGGAGATGATCATCCCCGGCTTGATCCTGCCCTTGGTGTATTTTTCGATCGAGAGGACCTCATCAGGATACGCGGCCGCGATGCTTTTGCCCTGGCCGATCAGCGATAGCACAGGTTGCAATAGACCCACCCCGGCCCAAGTTCCTGTCTTCTTCAGAAAATCTCGTCTCGTCCAATGCTCGAAATAATCAAACTCTTTGTAACTTCGTGTTTTCATGTGTCCTCCCCTAACTTAACGATTAGGTTAGAAGCCCCAGGTAAAACGGAAAAACGGTCCATTGACGAAATCGAGATTACTGCCGAAGCGGGAGCCCCTTTTTTCAGCGCCGCCGAACTTGTTGTAAAAAAGATCCAACCGAGCGTGATTGCCTATCTCCCAGTGAACCCCGGGTTGCAGCCAGTGGGCATCGTCGGTGTCGAAGAGACCGAAGAATTCCAGAGAAATCCGCTTCTCAAGAAGAGGCTGCTGAAAGAAAACCGTGAAAATATGAACGTTGCTGTCCACCTTCGCCCCCGTGGCATCCGTCAAACCGGCTTTCTTACCACCGGTATAAGTTTCAAAGAACTGAAAGCCGATGGTCATAGAATCCAATCCCGGGATCACATAGGTCGGACGGTCCACTGCCAACACCGTCTTCCACACTGATCGGTCGACGATCTTGACCGGAGTCCCGGCGGTATTGGCAGAAAATGGCGCGTTCGGCGTGACCGTGGTCTCCGCCCGCAGCACCGCTCCTGCCGAGGTCCAATTATAGTTCGCGGAGCCGCCGACAATGTAAATCCGGGGATGGTTGCCGTTGAGAAGAACACAAGGGGTAGCAGGTGGTAACACCGGAAACAAACATGCCGGAAGATTGACTCCCCGAGAGACCCCAATCGCGTCGTCGTTGGGCTTGGTGACGAAGTTAAGAGAAAACTGCATCGGGTCGACGGTGCCGGTGACCCGCCCGCCCACGGTCGGCTCGCCTTGCTTCACGTTGTTCTTGATATTCAGGAAGGCCGGCACGACGTTAAAAGGCGAGCCCTGCGGCGGTAGCAGGGTCGGCACGACGATCCCCGGATTCAAGATAAACTCCGTGGTGAGATCCGGGATCGTGTCGTTCGCTATGGTGTAGTCGACTCGGGCAAACCACTGGGGGACGCGAACCCGGTCGAACTCCTCGAAGATACGGTCGGTGGATAAATTCTGGCTCAGCTCCAATGGATTGACGGTATCGAGCACCCGAAGGCCGAGCGCTTCTCCCCAGGCGATCTGCTGTTTACCCAGCCGAACCCACCAGTTCCCGCTCCGGTAGTCGCCATACGCCTGCCACATCTCCGCCTTAAAATCGTTTCCCCCGCCACGGAGCATCCAGCCATTGCCAGGAAAGCGGTCCGGCAAAGATTCATACTGCCGAAAGTGGTTATCCACAATCTTGGTCATATCGAAGAACAAGCGCGGCTCAAAAGTCACGCTCCAGTTCTCGTTGAACTTGCCAAAGATATTCACATCGAGAAGCTGGCGCATGAGCAGAAAATCCGGTTTGCCCCGCTTCTTTTGCAAACCCGGCGAACACTTAAACGGGCCCACAATGAAACTGAGGCACGCAGAATTATTGGGATTGGCATGCTCCGTGGGCACATCGACCGTGTATTGGTAAAAGCCGGTTATCTCGAACGGCCCAATCGTGTACTGGCTCCAGGCAGTCGATTGGATCGTCGTCGCGAACAAGATTATGAGACCCCAGATTAAGAGTTTAGCCTGCCGCATGTTTTACCTCCTGTGAGTCGGTGATACGTTGTGATTGATAGACGCCGCCAATGATTTTTCCTCGTCGTCGCACCGGTTCAGTCTCAATGATGAAAAAATAATCCCTTCTGAATAAATTTCGGCTGCAAAATCAGCATGAATGCCGACTGGAAGAAGAGGGCCAAGATGACATGGGCCAACATGACTGCTGAAAGCAGCAGCCCCATCTCGGCCTGGAAGCGAAGGCTCGACATGAAATACCAGAGGATGATGCCCACCACCATCGTGGTCGCAGTGAAAAAGATCGCCTTGCCGGTGGTAAAGATCGAGGCCGGAATAAGTTTGGAGTAGTTCGGATTTATCCGGTACTCTTCGCACATCCGGCTCATCAGATAGATGTTGTAATCGATGCCGATTCCCATGCCGACCGCGCCAATGGGGAGAGTGTTCACATCCAGACCGATTTCCAGGTGATACATGATGGCGGAGGTGATCAGGTACGCCGTGTTGGAGATCACCGTGAGCAGCAGTCCCGCGGTAAAGGAACGATAGATGAAGGTCGTTATCGCAAAAATCACCAGGGAGATCAGAATAACCGTGAGAATCTCCAAGCGTCCGATGGTGTCATTGAGTGCGCCAAGAAGGCCGATGGTCCCCGACGCCAGGCGAACTTTGAGGTCGTCTCCGCCATCCACTCCTTTGTCCGCCATAAAGCTGGAGGCTCTTCGCAGCGCACGCTCCACAGTGTCACTGCGGTGATCCTTGTACCAAACCGTGACGTTTCCCGCGGTGAAATCCCTGGTAAACAACCGGTCAAAGTCCCCCGGGCTGGAGCCGGTCATTGACAGTTGGAAGATCATGGCAGAGTCAGCATTGGTCTCGGGTATGACATTCCATTTCGGAAACCCGCCGTGGAAAAGACGGTTGACCTGCGAGACCTGGTCGGCAAAGGAGAAGGTTGCGCCCACTTCGGGGTCGAGCTCCATGTGGCGCTGAAAGCGCTGCATCAGGTTAAGCCCATCGCTGGTCTTGATGCTTTCGGCTTTTCCCTCGACGACTACTTGGAGCACATCAAAGCCCGCAAAGCGCTCGTTGATCTTTCGTATCGCCGTGTTGTAGGGAGAGTCGGGCCATAAAAGCGGCGTGCCGGGATTGACGTCGCCGACGCTCCGGTTGAAGGCCCACCAGCCCGAGCCAATTGTCACTGCGAGAAAAAAAGCGCAAGTTGCAATCGACCAGCGCGGCGTGGAAGAGAAAAGAGCGATGAAGCTGAAAATCCGGTAAAGGAGTCCACCCTTTCGTTCGGAACTGAGGACGACCTTTTGAACGTTTTTCGGCGGCGGCAGATAGGACAATAAAAGGAACGTTAGCACCACCGCCGTAATCACGAGGGAAAGCGACCAAAGACCGCAGACGTAAGCAAGTTTCTCGATCAGCCGGATGGGAGCGATGGCGATGATGAACAATCCGGCGGCATCGCAGAGGATGCCGACAACCCCTGGAGGAAAAAGAGAGACCAATGACTCCACGCTGGCTTTTCTTATGTCTCCCACGTCGTTGTAGATTTCAAAATAGCGCTCGCACATCTGCACCGAGTGGCTGAGCGCCCGGGCGACTAACAAAACCGGCACCACGATGATTAAAGGATCGAGGTTGTAGCCCAGCAGGCCCGCGAAGCCGAAACCCCAAATAGCGCTGCCGATGCCCACCACCAGAGGCGCCACGACCCCCGCAACATTGCGGAAATGCAGGACTAGAAAAAAACCCATGGCGATCAGCCCCAGACCGAAGATCAGGTACATCTCTTTTTGATAATGGTAAACCCAGCCGGTGAGCATTGGTTGGCCTGCGGCGTGGATCTCATGGTCCGCGTCCTGCAATTTTTTTATGATGTCATTGACCGAGGTGAAGATAACGTCGAAATCGGTCAGCCGCTCGATAAAAGTGGCTTGTATAAGCGCTGCATCCTCCTTAAAAGAGACTAACGTCCCCACTACTCCGCCTGTGGCGCGCGCGTTCTCGCGCAGCTTTGCGATTTCTTCCGCTGTGTTCGGCACTGCTCCGACCAAAAGGTTGGCGGCTTGAATCCCGCCAACGGTGGCTTCGACATGCTTGACCTTGCGGGAAGCGATAGAAAGGATCTGATCGTGATCGACGCCGGAGATCAAATCAACGAGTCTCGTGGCTTCTTGGATTTTCTCTAGAGTTTTGGGGTTGTAGATGGTGCCTTTTTTTACCTCGATGACGAGCGAAATGGTAAACGGCGAGCCAAAAGCAGGATACTTCTCAAAGACTTTGACGTAGGGATGATTTCTCGGATACAAATCAGAGAAACGCGTGGAGATGTCCAGATGCCTCACCTCCCAAGCGAAAAAGAGAGTTAGAAGGGTAACGACGATTGTTGCCGCTAGCCGATAATCGTAGAGTCGTTCCGCCCAGCGTGTCATGGTGTTTTCTTTCCCATGTCTGAAGCGAGGTTGTCTAGGCCTAGCAGTTGGGTCGTGCCCGCCTGGCCTACTGCGATGGCTTCGCTGCTCTTTAGAGCCACTCCCGTCAGCCAATGGTCTTCCGAATGGGCGCCCATCGGTTTCCACGTTGCGCATCCATCGCGGCTTACAAAGATCACTTGGTCACCGACGATGACACCGCGGTCATCTTCGACGGAGAGGTCGTAAAGGTCGCGTTGCGTTTCGAGCTGCACCGCAGACCAGTGTCGTCCGCCGTCTAGCGTCTGAATAATGTTTCCCGCCTGTCCGATTGCCCAGCCTCGGCGATCGTCAAAGAACTTGACGGCATAGAGCTGCGGCAGATCGCTGCCATAGCGTTGAGAGACCCACGTCTGACCTCCATCCCGGGTCTGCAAGACCAGCCCGAATTCTCCAACAATCCAGCCGATCTCGGGAGAACTGAAGTAAACCGCATTCAAGTTGGGTTCAATGTAGCCACCCTCTTTGATGATTCGTTCAATCAACGCGTCCCATTTAAACTCATGCTTGCTCCAGCTCCGACCTCCATCAGAGGTTGAGAGCACGGTGCCAAATGCGCCCACGGCGAATGCGCGAAGCGGACTCGAAGCATGGACGCCCAAAAGCTGGTCTTTAGTGCCGGAATTCTGCGCTTGCCAGGTGGCACCGCCATTACTGGTGGCGAGCAAGGCTCCTCCGCTGCCGACGATAAATCCATTCTGATGATCTGCAAAAGATACCGCGGACAGCGTTCGATGGGTTCCACTCGCGCGGCGCTCCCACGTTTTGCCGCCGTCTGGGGTTAGAAAGACCAGCCCGAATTTCCCGACCGCGACTTTGTTGGCGTTATGGCGTCCGTCGATCGCCAGCAAATCATCATGAACCGTCAACGTCTTTTCTCTAATCTGCGGGGATTTTCGGTGACCGATATAGCTCGCTAAAAAAAACCAGCTCAAAAAGGCCACAAAGCACGCCAATAAAAAAACGCCCACCCTGGTGTACTGGGTTTTGTCCATTTCAATGACGCCTTTGAAAACTTAGCTTGTGATCCCTGGTTTGAATAGCTTCTACGACCGTTCGCTTTTCAATAAAATTGCGACACGAGCGCAGCGCGAACGCAGAGAAATGGAGCCGCAATGCACGCTTTACGAGGTGCGACGGCCTTGCGTGAATCGAAGTCGGAATCATTGTGTTTTTCCCTTAGCCCTTTAGCGATCTCTCGGTTTTCTCCAAGTGAAATCGGATTGCCTTGCGAGCCGCGCGTTTGTCTTTTTTTTCCAGAGCACCAAGGATCTTCTCGTGTTCCTTGAAAACCATTTCGCGCCTGCCGTGGGAACTCAGCGCTTCCCGGCCGATCATCTCCATCAGATCACGGATATTGGCCAAGACCTCTCTGATTTTTTCCAATCCAGCGAATGAAGCCATGGTAAGATGGAACTCTCGGTCGATTCGGATGAACTCATCCCAGCCGGCCTCGCCTCGGAGGGTTTTCTTGTGTCGCTCGAAGAGGGTCCTCAGAGCGGCGATTTGTTCGTCGGTAATTGATTCTGCGAGTTGGCTCACGACAATACCTTCGAGCGCGTTGCGGATGAGAAAGATCTCTCGTTTCTTTTCCGTCGAAATGAGGCTCGTCACCGCGCCTTTCTTCGGCAAAATCTTGATCAGGCCCTCTTTTTCCAGATCCAAAAACGCTTCGCGCACGGGCGTGCGCGAAATGCACAAACTCTTGGCGACTAGGGGCACGGAGGCAACCGTTCCCTGCGGCAGCTTGCCGCTTAAGAGGAGAGACTTGACCTGCTTGTATGCCTGTTCCTTGAGGCTCGCGCCTCGCTCGACCGGGTTAATCGCGCTCGTGAGATCATCTGTTGTATTAACATGTGACATGTTATGCCCATACAACAGCGAGAAGACAGCTGTCAAGAAAATTTTCTTGTTTGTTTCAGATGAGACAGATGCCAGGGTGGCGGCCCATCCATCTCGATCTCTTCGCCGAACTCGCCGCCTATGATCCGCACCGCTATATGAGCCGCCAGAGCCGGTTAAGCGATCGCATTCGCCGAGGCCGAGGGGCCAGACCTTATTTTCA
>VBON01000183.1 GCA_005877525.1 Nitrospirota bacterium | reverse complement strand
CACGGTCAAAATCGGGAATCCGATCTGCTGGGAGGCCAACACCTCGTTCACAATCATGACCCGCTCCCCAGCCACAGAAACAGCAGAATGAGATTTACGAGAATCACGAAACCGGCGACAAGGATCGTCGCATAGTGGTGAACGAGACCGGACTGCAACTTCCGCAGAATGCGCGCGCCGAGATGATTGCTATAGCCGATGATGTTGAGCCCGCCGTAGATGACATACTTTTCGATCCACGTCGAGCCTTCGGCACCCATCTCCGTCAGGCGCCCGACACCCACCACCGCGCCGTCTAGAACTCCGGTATCCACCGCGTCGAGCGCGCGGCCCCCTGTGTTACTGCTCTGCACGAACATCTTGTCGTAGATTTCATCCACCCAGTACTTGTTCAGCAGCAGGGTATAGGCGGCAGACAGCCGGTGGCGCAGCCGCTCCGGCAGCGCGGGGCGCAGCTGGTAGAAATAGTGCGCCGTGAGCCAGCCCCCGAACGCGATCAAGGTAGACACGGCCATCAGAATATACGGCAGCATTGTCGTCTCATGGGCCTCCGCGGTTCCCCCTCGCAGGGAGACTACGGGACGCAGGAACTGATGGAACGCGCCGTTCTCCAAGCCGCCCGGGATCACGCCAATGAGGCCTCCGATCACGGCCAGAAAGGCAAGGACCATGAGGGGCGCCAGCATGACCGGCGGCGATTCATGGATGTGATGTGCGGCATGCTCGTCGACACGCGGGGGGCCATAGAACGTGAGGTACAGAAGCCGCGACATGTAAAACGCCGTGCAGAAAGCGGCGACAGCGCCGAGGAGCCAAAGCACGTAGTGTCCATGTATAAAGGCATGGCCGAGGATTTCATCCTTGCTCCACCAGCCGGATAGAAATGGAAACCCGGCGATCGCGGCAGTGCCAGTGAGGAAGACCCAATGGGTCACGGGGATCGACTTCCACAGCCGCCCCATCTTGCGGATGTCCTGCTCGCCGGACAGCGCATGGATCACCGAACCCGCCGAGAGAAACAGCAGCGCCTTGAAGAAGGCATGCGTAACCAGATGAAAGATCGCCGCCGCATACGCCCCCACCCCGCAGGCCAGGAACATGAATCCCAATTGGGAGACCGTCGAGTATGCCAGCACCCGCTTGATGTCCGTTTGGACGAGCCCGATCGTCGCGGCAAACAGCGCTGTCACCGCGCCGATCCCGCCGACGCCAAACAGCAGCACATTGGGCGCAAGATCATAGATCGCATGGTTTCGGACGACCATATAAACCCCCGCGGTCACCATCGTCGCGGCATGGATCAATGCGCTGACCGGCGTGGGGCCTTCCATGGCATCGGGCAGCCAGGTGTGCAGCGGCAGTTGCGCCGATTTCCCGACGGCGCCGATCAAAAGGCAGATGGCGATTGCCGCCGCCGTGCCCGAAGTCAGTTTGTCGGCCTGCGCAAATACCTGCTCGTAGTCCAGGGTCTGGAAATTCGCGAACACAAGGAAAATCGCGATCAAAAATCCGGCGTCCCCGATGCGATTGACCACAAAGGCTTTGGTCGCTGCCTGGGCGGCCGAAACCCGGTCGTAGTAATAGCCGATCAGCAGATAGGAACAGAGCCCCACGCCTTCCCAGCCGATGAACAGCACCGCATAGTTGTTGCCCATCACCAGCAAAAGCATCGAGACCATGAACAGGTTCATATAGGTAAAGAAGCGGGCGAACCCTTCTTCACCGTGCATGTAGCCGACGGAGTAGACATGGATCAGAAAGCCTACGCCGGTGACGACCAGCAGCATCACGCACGTGAGGGAATCGATCAGAAAACCCATGTTGACCTGAAGATCCCCGCCGAAAAACCAGCGGTAGACGACGACCGTGCGGGGCGTAGGATCGCGGAGCACCTGCTGAAAGACCCACAGGGCGCACACGAACGAGAGCAGGACCGAGCCCCAGGCGAGCCGGTGGGCGATCCCGTCGGGATACCGCCGCCCCAGCATGACGTTGAGCCCGTTTATGAGTACCGCGATCAGCGGTAAGAGCGGAATCAGAATGACGATTTGATCAAACACAGGAGAAGGGCGCTCCAATAGAAACGCGGCCCGCCCGAGAGCGGGCCGCTAAGGGAGCCCGTTTATGAGTACCGCGATCAGCGGTAAGAGCGGAATCAGAATGACGATTTGATCAAACACAGAAGAAGGGCGCTACCATTTTAAAAGGTTTATCTGGTCCACGTTCGTCGCAATTTTGCCGCGGAACACGACTATAATGATGGCTAGCCCGACGGCCGCTTCACCCGCCGCGATCGCGATGACGAACAGCGCGAACACCTGGCCTCCCAACGACTGCAAATGATCGGCAAACGCGACCAGGTTTAAGTTGCCCGCGTTCAACATGATCTCGATGGACATCAAGACGATGATGAAGTTGCGGCGCACCAGCACGCCCACGATCCCTGTCACAAACAGAATTCCGCTGACAGCGACATAGGCCGACAGAGGGATCATGACGGCTCGCGCTCGAGGTCCGCACGCGTCGGATTTTTGGTCAGCACAATCGCCCCCACAATGGCGCCCAGGAGAAAGACTCCGACGATTTCGAACGGCAAGAGGTAATCGCTGAACATGAGGATGCCGATCGCGGTGCTGTTGCCCACTTGCTCGATCGCGTCGGCCGTCGCCGTTCCTTTCACCCCGGCATAGTTTGACGCCAGGAGCATCAACATTAATTCGATGCTCAACGCGCCCATGCCCACGACGTACCAGGCATAGCGGCGGTGTACGTAACGCTCCTCGGATTTGAGATTGAGCATCATGAGAACGAACAGGTAGAGAATCAGGATCGCTCCGGCGTAGATGATGATCTGCACCGCCGCGAGAAACTCGGCATGCAACAGCACGAACAGCCCGGCGATGTGCCCCAGCAGCGAGAGCAGCGCGATGCCGCACTGCACGGGATTTCTCAAGGCAACGGTCAAGATGGCAGACACGACGCTGACGACGGCGAAGTACACGAAGAAAACTGAGGTCATGTCTAAGGGTCGCGGCGCGGCGCGGTCACGGTATGCGGGAACTTATAGCGGTACGCACGGCTGTCGGAATCGTTCTTCTCCTGATTGTGCGCATAGAGATATCGCTTGGCGTCTTCGATGTGTTTCTCGCCCACTTCGTACAGTCTTTTTTTATCGAATATCAAGGTCCGTTTGTCCGGCGTAGAATACTCGTACATCTTGGTCATTGCAAGCGCATTCACGGGGCACGCTTCGACACAGTAGCCGCAAAAGACGCATTTTGTGATGTCGATATAAAACTCCGTTGCAACGCGGCTCAGCGGCTTCTTCGGATCCTCGGCACTCACCACTTTGATGCAGCGGGAAGGACAGGCCGCCTCGCACAAATCGCACCCGACGCAACGTTCCACGCCATCGTCGTACCGTAACAACCCTAACGCGCCCCGATGCGCGTCCGGGATCGTCCGCTTCTCCCGCGGATATTGAAACGTCACGGACTTCACGAACATGTGCCGAAACACCAGCTTCATGGCGATGCGGATTTCCGCGAACGAGAACACGTCCCAGAACGTGCGGAGGAGGCTCTTCTCTTGGTCCGTAGCTTTGACAGTCGCAGCGTTCATCGCTGTATCCGTTCTGGTTCCGCCACTGCGATCTTCTCGATCGAGACCTGCGTGAGCTTGAAACTCGGGACGCCCGTATGGGGATCGATGACACAGTCCATCAAGTCCTTCACCGGAGGTTCGTTGAAGTGCTCCGGGAAGAAGCAGGTTCCCACCGCCAGATTGGCGTTCAGCTGCGTCCACATTTCCAGTGATCCCCGGGCTGAGGTGATTCGTACCGCGTCTTTCTCTCCTACTTGCAAGCGCGCCAGATCGTCAGGGTGCATCTGAAGCTTGCCGGTGTTGGGATAGAGCTGGGTGAGGCCGGACGCCCGCGTAGACAGTTTGCCATGATGGTACAGGACCTGCCCCATCACCAATGTAAAGGGCTTGTCCGCGGGACGACCTTCCTCCGGCTGGTAGCGCGCGGCCACCTCCCGGATATAGCCGTTGCTCAGATAATTTTCAGGCCGTGCGATGACCGGCTTGGGCTCGCCGAGGTTGTAATAGCCCGGCAGGACCTTCAGGATCTCGGACTGGACCGCGTTCGAATGCTCGTACTCCATGGGATAGCCCAAGAGCGAGCCGAGGGCCGCAAATATCTCCCAATCCGGCCGCGCGTTTTCATTCACTTCCAAGGCCACGCGGACGCGGTTGACCTTCCCCTGCACGTCGGTAAAGGTGCCTTCTTTTTCGGCCGACGTGGATGCGGGCAGAACCACATGGGCCAGCTGGCCGGTCTCGGTTAAGTACGGGTCCTGAACTATGAGGAACTCTACTTTCTCCAGCGCTTCGCGAACGCCGCTGCCGGCCGGCAGGGTGGCCAGGGGGTTTTCGCCGACCAGGTAGAGGGCCTTGATCTGTCCCGAACGGCACCGCTCGAGTATCTGCATGAGATCGGCACTCGCCTGCGCTCCTGAAGGTAAGTGCACGTTCCATGCGCGCTCGAATTTGGCGCGCGCTTCGAGATCGTCGTAGGGCATCTGGCCGGGCAGCAACTCCGGCGCCACCCCCATGTCCAGCGCCCCCTGCTCATTGGCTTCTTCCGGCAGGGCGTTGATCCCGCAACCCGGTTTGGTCAGCTTACCCGTGACCCAGGCGAGATCGACGAGACGTAAGATACCCTCATAGCCATGGACGCGCCGTATCACGCCCTCGCCACAGATGATGACTGCCCGGGGAGCTTCGGCATAGATGTGGGCAACCTCCACCATCGACTCCCTGGAAGTGCCTGCCGTGGACGCAATCGTCTCC
>VBON01000174.1 GCA_005877525.1 Nitrospirota bacterium | reverse complement strand
TGAGGTGACCTTCCCCTTGGTCCCCTGGGAGCAGAGCCGGGACGCCACCGGCCGCGAGATTCCAGCCACCGCGACGCCGAAACCGTAATCACAACCCATTCATCCGAGGTGTAGGGGCGCATGGCCATGCGCCCTCCGTTCCGAGCGGAAGTTCTTCCCCACTCTTACCGGCAACTCACGGGCAGCGGCGGAATCACGGCATGACCCAAGGAAGCGTAATCAGAGCCGCAGAAGACACCAAGCCGATCCAACCGGCGTAGCCATCCTCGGTCTTGCGCAAGAGCAACCCTCCAATCACTGTTTCCGTCTCCTCCATCGTGTCCAGCATCTGTAACCGCGTTCGGTGAGGATAGCTGTGCGCATGGATCAGCAGGCGCCCTGGTCCTTCGAGAAGGTGGACATTGTAGCCGACCGGGTCATCACCAGGAGCTCGTACCAGCAGAAATGCCAGGTGGCCCGGCCAGATTGTGGAGCCCAATACTTCGATCTTGTACTCGCCGGCAGGCCCGATGGCGGTACAGGCTAATAGCTTGGTGTCCGACTCCTGGTACCAATGGCTTGGCGGTCGGGCTCCGCTGTTCGGCGCTGCCCGCACATGGTCCTTGCCAATAGACAGGCGCGCCTCTTCCCCCCATCGGCAGGTATGCACTTCGAAATCATTTTCGCTGGCCGGGGTGCTCTCGTTTTCTGCATAGACATTTACTGCGGCCCGGAGCCCGTGCGCCGTTCTCCAAAGGAAAAAAAGGCCCATATTGACCGTCTGGTCAATACGGACGATCGCCTGCTGCCGCATTCCTTTGCCGTCATGCACCATAAAGATTCCGGCAGCGCCGCCATCAAGAAAATGCCCATGAAGAGGATAAATGATTTCAGCTTCGGCCTGAGTCCATCGCCGCAGATAGAAGCTTTGCTTGCCTTCACCGAAGTCTCTGGCTGAGGCATAGATTTCGGTAGGCCGAGGCTCCTTTGGGCTTATACAGCTCACGAGTAGGCGTCCCGGCTCGGCGATGCGCGGCGGGGCTGTGGGATCGGCGGCAGGATTTCCTTTGACCGCAGGAGGCCTCGCATGGTGCGGATCATCCAGGCCGGCAGGCTTCTCGTCCGAATACACGGTGCCAGCTAAGACGACGGACAGCACCGCTGTGATGACAGACCGGCTCGGCAGCCGCATCAGGGCGCGTTTCCTCGCTCCTTCGCTTCCGAGCCCTTGTGGGTGAAGAAGAGCGAGAGCGCCACAAAGAGAATCCCTACACCGAGGTACAGGATGTTCAAGGGCTCGGAGAAGGTTGTGTGGATGACATTTTTAAAGAAGGTTACGATGAGGATCATGAGAATGACCTTCGCCAGGCGATCCTTCAGATCGTCGAGACTGTGAATCAAGAGAATTCGGGAGCTGGTGGCCGCCTCCGCTTCAGCCTCATCGATCTTGCTGATGAACAGTTCGTATAAGCCCAGCGCAAAGATGAATAGGACCGTGGCGAGCAGGTAATCGTCAATGGCGCCAATGATGTGCCCGACCACGTCTCCATGAAATTCCTCGTAGGCCGCCACCGTGCGCTCGCTTCCCGACAAGGTCATATACTTGAACACCTTGCCGATCAGTTCAAAGACATCAAAGGTCGCGACCACGAACAGAATGACCGAAGAAATCATGCTGGCGACCACCGCCAGAATGACAATGAAGCGGCTGTTCCAGAGAAATTTCTCGAACCCCTGCTCGACGGCTTGTGTAATACGTTCCTTCATGTGCAGTCCCCAGCTTAGCTCCTCTTAGACGGATGCTCTTCCTGTTCCAGTGTGCGACTTCATCCTGCGGGCGGTGACCCAGAGCACCAGCTGGCGAGGAACGAATTGCTGTAGGTGCATGTAAAGCCGATTCCGGTAGCCGGTGATAACCATCGGGCGCCGCCGATCCACGGCGGCAAGGGATTCGGCCACGACATCGTCGGCGGTCTGCTGACCGCCGGAAGCGTAGGGCCGGCTCATTCCAGCAGTCCCATGAAAATCGGTCAGCGTCTGGCCTGGGCAGCAGGTCTGGACGAACACGCCGTAGGGACGAACTTCCTGTTCGACGCTTAACCCCAAGCTCACCATGAACGCCTTGGTTGCCGCATAGAGCGCCATATAAGGCACCGGCAAGAGCCCGGCCACTGACGCCACGTTAATAATTGCGCCGCTTCCGCGCTCGCGCATCTCCGGCAGGAACAGGCGCATCAACTTCATCACCGTTACGACCTGCAGATAGACCATCTCTTGGAGTCGCGGGGTCGGAGTGTCCGTAAATTCGCCATAGAGCCCGAATCCCGCGTTGTTGACCAGAAGATCCACCGGAGCGCTCCGCCTGCCGCGGACCTCCGCATACAACCGCTCCGCGCTGTCCGGAAGCGCCAAGTCTAGTACAATCTCCTCAACGGGAACAGGATGCGCCGCGCGCAAGCCTGCCGCAAGCGTGGCTAACCGTTCCGCGTCGCGGGCCACAACATGGAGCCCATAGCCTCGAGCCGCTAATTGCCGCGCGTAACTTTCTCCGATTCCCCGTGAAGCGCCGGTGATGACTGCGAGCATGGGCGGCCACTATAGCAGACGTCCTCGAAATGAGACAATGCAACTGGGATATACCTCTGGACAAAGCTTCCACTCGTGGTTAATCTGAAGCCATGGCGGTAAAATTCCGAGATTACTACGAGATTTTGGGAGTTCCGCGAACCGCGTCCGCGAAAGAAATCAAGGACGCCTACCGCAAGCTAGCCCGCAAATATCACCCGGACATGGAATCGAATGCCTCCAAGAAAAAAGCTTCCGAGGATAAATTCAAGGAGATCAACGAAGCGAATGAAGTCCTCGGTGACCCCGAAAATCGGAAAAAGTATGACCGGCTCGGCGCTCAGTGGAAGAACGGGCAGGAATTCACTCCCCCACCCGGTGGAGGATTCGGCCGGGAGTATACATGGAGCGGCAGCGGAAGCGGCGGAGGGTTCTCAGGCGAAGAGTTCGGGGGGAGCTTCAGTGACTTCTTCGAAGCAATGTTTGGCGGGCGCCGGGGGCCGACCGGCGGACCCCAGACCGGATGGGGCGCGGGCGCAGGTGAAGGTGGTTTCACCCGCGCAGCGGATCTCGAGGCCGAACTTGAGTTGCCCTTAGAGGACATCACCCGGGGAGGGACTCGGCGGGTCACGCTGATGGCCCATGATCAAACCGGGCAGGTTCGCCCGAAAGAGTTGGATGTCACGCTCCCTCGCGGGCTGCGAAACGGG
>VBON01000184.1 GCA_005877525.1 Nitrospirota bacterium | reverse complement strand
CAGGAATCAATCTCTGTCCTTCCTGCCAGGTCACCAACACAACGATCCGCTACAACAAGATTCATACCTCGATGCAGCCTTTTCAGATCGCCAACATAGGCAACGACAACGGAGCCTTTGCGACTGCAGGAAACAGCTACAGCATCCACGATAACGTTGCTGACAATCAAGGCTATGCAACTTGTTATAGGTGCGCGACTAGCACTTCTACGTTCGAACTGATAGAAGCAATCTCCGTTCCCTCGAGCTTCATCCTGCATGATGTCTCGCTGGATCACAACACCATCGTGTACGCCAGTGGCGGGATTAATCCGGCTGCTCTTCTAGGGCTGTCCGGGGCACTAGGTTCTTCAGGGCTGGAAATGTTCAATATCGGGTTTACCAATAACCTAACGATTACACGCGCCGGAACACAAAACTCCACCGGCAGCGGGATTACGACCAACTGTGCGTACGGGACTACCGCCGGAGCCGCGACTGTCAATGCCTGCTGGAATCCGCAAACCTTTGGCGGCAACGCCTTCGTCGCGAACGGGACAATCCCATGGCCTGGGACCAACTGCACGGCCGAAACCAGCTACAGCGGGATTTTCGTGGACTATGCAGCCAAGGATTATCACGTCAAACCGACGAGTGCATGCAGTCTGACGGACACCGACGGACGTGATCCGGGCGCCAACATCGATCTCGTGAATACTATGACCCAAGGCGTGCAATGATGGGGATACCGATTATTTTGCTTTCACGACCGCACGGATAGCAGCGGGACGGCCTCCGGCAGAATTTCTTTCAACCGAAGTCGATGGTCACTTCAGCGCGAGCTATTGCTACCCCGAGATTAGCCGAGTTTTATTCGTCTGGTACGCAGTACCCCAACCATTCCCCATCCATGAAACTCATCGTTTCATGGACGCAGGTATGGGTTTACGATCACTCCACAGAGACTGCGACCAGTAGGCGGCGCGGAGAGAAGGCAGAGAGATGGAACTGCGAGAAGATGAAAACGAAGAAGCAACGTGGAAGTTGATCGGCCTGAAACTGTACTGGCTGCGTAAGCGCGTTAACATGCCGATCTTCCAGTTCGCGGAGCGTTTGGACATTCCCGAAGACAAGTACGTGAGGTTGGAGACCGGAAATCCTGATCCTGAGCTGTTGGCAAAGTTGTCTCGGTATTACGGTTTATCACTTCGTTGGTTCTACGATCCTCGAGCCCGGTGTTAGGCCACCCGGACCACTGATCCAAGCCTGTTCCATTTGTACAATCTTGGCTTCTGTGGCTGATGTCCAATAGGATGGACGAAATCTGAAGAGAATGAATCCGGTCAGTTCAGGGAGCTGCAATAGCATTTTCGCCAGCCGTCCTCGGCCCGAGCCCCCAGGACGACCCGCGCCAAAGTTCCCCGGGGAACGGGTTTACGTACCCGCATCTTGTCGCAGACGATGTGCAGCATCGTCTCAGCCTTGTCGTAGGGCGCTTGCTCAAAGAACCGCAGTACCTGTACTTCTTTGGACGGGGTCAGTCGCGGCATATATAGTGAACCTCCCTGAGGAGCGGGGTTGGATTTTGATCCCTCTTGGGGATCATCCCCCAGCTCCTCACCTACCTAGACGTCCGGTTGTCGCCGCGCATGATGAAAAAAATATGAGCTGAATCGCAGTATCAGAAATTGTGCTGGTTCGGCTCATACAGGTACATCCCTCCTGGGTCGCCTATACCGCAGCGCGCACGGCCTCATCCAAATCAACCAACCGGGACGGATCACATACCGCGCAGCTTCTCCGTGCCGTCTTTCCGAACGTCACGGCGAGGGGCTGTAACGGAGAGGCGAAATCGGTCATATTGAAGAGCCATAACGTGTGTTGGTCATCAATCAGTTGCGGCCGTAGCCCGAGAAGCCCCAAGCCGAGTTGAAAACACAGACCTGAGACAACCAGGATCTGAGCCCATAAGCCGGGCTGACCCGGCACCTTCGTATCGTCGAAGTTTGGATCCGTGTATTTACGAGGATCGGTCGGCAGTTGTTGGGCGGCGGTTTTCCGAAATGATGCGAAACAGTGGTAACACGGCGTCTTGCCGCGGATGACATAGTAAAGCTCGCCGACGCTGGCCGCGCCCCATACGCCCGCATAGATCGCGGGCACCTTTGCCGCGAGCGCATAGATATTTATCAAAGACTCGCACTGGAAGCTGTCGACCGCGGAAATGATGAGATCGGGCGTCTCAGCGAGATCCCCCGCGAATGCAGCGCATACCCGCGTGATGGCGAGCTCGGGATTGATCGAGACAAGATGCGACGCGAGCGCGTCAACTTTCCGCTGGCTGATGGCATGCGACGTGAGGACATGCCGCCCGATGTTTTCGGCCGAGAGGGTATCAGGATCGATGAGCGTTACCGCTCCGAGTCCCGTCCGTACGGCGATATCGGCGACTGCGCCGCCGACGCTGCCGCAACCGACAATAGCGATACGCTTCTCGGATAATGCCTGCCGCTCGTCCGGATTTCTCGCAAAGATGGTGTTTGCCATAGTAATCAACTCCAAGAATTTCTCCTTTCAAATTGGCTTTCGAAAACAGAACCGGAAAAACTTCAAAATCTGGGCCTGGCGTGCGCTGGATGACGCCCACGATGAATTCCGCGGGGTGGATGACGTCCTCTGTGCTACAGATCACGTCCCGTGCCGTCTTGACATCCGTCCGCGAAAGGTTGGGAAGGCCGCTCGGATGGACGTGCAATTCTCCAAGCCACTGGAGCGTCGGATCGTCTTTGAGCAGTCGGCTGTACTCCCGTTCCGCGTGGTCGTTGTCGCAGCTGTAGTCGAAGGGAGAGTGCAGAGCGTTTTCGCCGGGTCCTACGACGTGCCGCACGACGTACCGATCCTCTCCGATATCGCCGAAGATCCTCACGCCGGTCTCTGTATCGACCGCATGCACGATCTCGTTGATGCGTTCAAAGATTCCGCCAGAGAATACGAGCCTACGCATTGTTTTTCTCCATGTACTCGATGACGCGAAGGAGCGTGTTTGCAAAACTGTGCAAGGCCGCATCCCAGGGGCTCTGGTGGTTATCAATGCACAAACTCCCGTCCGCCAGCCAATTGCCTCCAAAATGCGGCGTGATGAATACTTGGGGACGATAGGCCGGATAGGTGGTCTCAGTGGAGATGATAACGACGCCATACAGCCGGCCGCTTTTCTTACCCTGTAGAAATCCTTCCCATCCGAACTTCGGCGGGCGAGCGAAAGCTCGGAACTCCGGAAAGGTATTGCGCATGAGCTGCCATTCCATCGCGTACCGTACCTTATCGATTTGCATTGCTACGTGGACTCCTTTCATTAAAAAATGGGGGGACTAAGCCCCCCAGGTTGGAGTGCGGACCCAAAACCTGNNTTAGGCAAATTTGGTTTTGGACATCTTCACCGTGCGGTCTTCCGCATCGTTGTCTTTGCCGACGAGCGTGACCTCGTCGCCTTTGACTTCGATCTCGGGGACCTGCCGGTCATCGTTCTTTTTTGCAAAGATCGATTGGATCGACATTTGAGCACCTCCTCTCTTCCGACCAGGACGTCTGGCAACTGCTCGCTCTGATCGTCTTTTTAAAAAAATGTTGAAAAAGTCAGGCATAAAAGGTCCATTATTGTTCTTCTCCGCCCTCCGGCGATGGAGTCGGCATATTCTTCGCCAGCGCCTCCCTCATCTCATCCAGTCCCAGAGACGGGGCTCGGCCATCTTCGAGACGGTGAATGAGGTCCACGCCTCCTCGGTATTCCGGCT
>VBON01000181.1:4503-4960 GCA_005877525.1 Nitrospirota bacterium | reverse complement strand
GATCATGAGGCGCGCTTTCGGAAAGAATCTGGACCGTCCAGTGGAGATGGACGCCCAGGGGAGCCTTGATGTTCCAGCGGGAAAGTTCGGCGTCAACGATCTCGACGCTCTCGACGCGCTCCATAAACTCGGGCACGTGTGTCAGATCGCGCCAGAAGGCATACACATCTTCGGGAGCGCGATCCACAATGATGGATTTTTCGATGATCCTGAGAGGTTCAGTCTCGGGCAATGGACAGGCCGCATCGGGGATCGCTGTTTCGTTGGATCGCGGGCTAGCAGAGGGCACGCTTGCCGAAGCGACGCAGGTCAGCAGCAAAAACGTAAATATCGCTGGCAAAATTCGCATTTCTCTACCAATACCAAATGCAGCGGGATGCCGACAACGGATAAAACTTCCCTCATGCGGGAGATCCTATCTAATCTAATAAGAGCGCGCACGTAGAAACCCTAGACC
>VBON01000181.1:0-4488 GCA_005877525.1 Nitrospirota bacterium | reverse complement strand
GAGGCTTCTGCTAACTTAAGTAATACTTCGCTTGCAGTCTCGCGTAGCCACGTCCGCGGCCTAAACCAGGAGACATTTTATGAAACGGATGGTGACACTTTCTCTAGGAGTGCTTGTAACTTTTGCACTGGTGGCCGGCGCGTATGCCGACCAGGGACAAGCCGGATCCGGCGGCGCTTCCGGCCCGGGGACAGGAAAAAAGACAGAGTCGCCTTCCCAGGCGGCGCCAGGTCCCATCATCTCGCCCAAAACTGCCGGACATGTTGAAACGATTGAAGGCGAGCTGTTGCGCATCGACAAGGACATCTATGTGGTAAAGGATGTCAGCGGCAAAGAGGTGAGCCTCGTGGTGGACAAAGACACCAAGACCGAGGGGAACATTGCTGCGCATGACCAAATCATCGCACAGGCCACGGCGATGAAGAAAGAGCACACACAGAAAGGGAAATGGCACGCTGATTCCATCAAAAAGCGCTAGGGTAGCTTGGGTGGGGATTGCATCCCGCAATCCCCACGCCTTCGTCTTGTATTTCGTCCGCCGTATTTCTCCAGATCCTTCGGCGCAGGTCAGATCGTCAGGACACCGCTAAATAAGGGTGAAGGGGCTGACCAACGGCTTCTCCAGCACTTCTTGAGCGGCTAGGATCTTCGCAGCGGCGGCGCGCTTTGTCCGTGTCTTCGTCGAGCGCGGCCGCGCAGTCCGCTTCTTTCCGCGTGCCGCCGTCGCTCGCCTGGCGACCTTGCGTCGTGTCGTGGACTTTCGGCCGCGTGCCGTCCGGCCTCGCGCTCGCGATGCTGCGGCGCCGCGTTTGGTGCGGGACTTAGTGGCGCTGGATTTCTTGCCCGCCCGGGATTTTGTTTTCCGTCTCTTCGCCATGGCTTACCCCCTCTTACCGATTGATGGACGATTCCTAGCAGGAACATACAGGATAAACATTGGCAAAATCATCATAGGGTGCGGGAAATGTCAAGGCACCATCAGGAGGGACAGAAGATGACAAAGCCATTCACAACGCTTGCGGTGGCGATTTTTGGTCTCGTCACACTGATCCACGTATTGAGGCTTATCTTTGCCTGGGACGTCACAATCAGCGGCCTTGTAGTGCCGATGTGGGTAAGCGGAGCAGGTGCGATCCTTGGGGGCGTGCTGGCGGTGATGGTGAAAAAAGAGGCCCGATTGTAAGCGCGCTTACTGCGACAAAATGACTGCCGTGTACGGTCCGATGCCGACGTTGCTTGAACAGGGCATGCCGTCCGCCCCGTTCCATTCGGCAGTCGTATCGTAGCTTGCATAGTTGCCGAAGGCGGCATCGTATCCGTTCCAGTCGCTGTTGAACCGGACGCGCCAGGTCCCCGGCTGGTAACTGGCATACGCCGCATTTCTGAAGTTCAGCACAACGACGACGTCATCTCCCGACCCGCCGTCCTGCCACCGGTGAAACGCGATCATCTTATCCCGGTTGTTGATATGAAAGACGCTGCAGTGCGGTCCTTGAAGCCCGCGGGTCGTGTTGAACCAATTGCGACGCAGCCGCACCAGATCCCGGTAGAGCGTGAAGATGCCGCGGAAGATATCGTATTTGTTCCAGTCAATGCGGTTCTGGTCGCCAAACGGCAGCCATTCCAGAATTTCTTGTCCTTGAAAGAGCATCGGAATGCCTGGGCTCGTAAGCACCAGCGCCGCCCCGAGAGTCGAGCGCTTCTTTGATTCCCAGCTGTCCGCCTGCCCGGGATGGATGTCCTCGGTGAGCCGGCGCTTGCCGTTCGTCGCCGCCACCTCGTCGTGCGACTCGCTATAAATGACCCGCTGGAACGCGGCGTCGTTAAAGCGACGCCCGATCGCTCCGGCGACCGCGTCCATGTCGCGGTCCTCGTCGTTCATTGTGACCAGGGCCTGTTGGAGCTGGTGATGAAATTCGGCATCCCACTGGCTGTCGAACCCGGCGCCGCCCGCGCCCGTGGCCTGCGTGATCGACGGATTGCTCTGCATGTCCTCCGCGATCGTGAGCTTCCAGGGTTGCCGCGCCTCCACCTCGTCATTGATCCAGCGCAAGAGATTCCAGCCCCAGCCGGCCAGGTTGTTCGGATCGTCGAGGCTGTCGTTGTTGTGGCCGTACACGTTCCGGATGTAAATGGTCGAATCGAAGCGCAGGCCGTCCCCGCGACATTCCTCAAGCCACATCAGCGCATTGTCCCGGATGAACTGGCGGACTTCCGGGCGCCCGTAATCGGGCCGATTCTTTTCGCCCCATGGCGTCCAGGCCCGCCAGTCGTTGTAGAAATAGATCCCGCCCATATCCATGCCGTTCCACCGTTCAAACCAGCCGTCGAACTGCCAGATCGAAAGATCGGAAGGCCCGAAATGGTTGTAGACGACGTCGAAGATGATGGCGATGCCCTGGCTATGGGCCGCATCGATCAATCGTTTGACGCCCTCCGGCCCGCCGTACGAGCTTTCGACCGCAAAAATGTGCGCGGGGTTGTACCCCCACGATAGATCGCCAGGGAACTCGCTCGTCGGCAACAGCTCGATGGCGTTCACGCCGAGGTCTTTCAGGTAGCCCAGATCGTGAATCACCGCGTCGAACAGCTAGCCCGGCCGCGCGGGCGCGTCGGGAAAGGTCTCGACGTGCATCTCGTAGATGACCAGCTCATTCCAGGGCGGCATGGTGAACTGATTCGCCCGCCAGGGATATTGCCCATCGAGGATGATGCCGTTTCCGATGGAACTTGTGACTTCCTTCGCGCGCGGGTCAATCCGCCATTGCCCGCCGACAATGAAGGTATACTGCTGCCCCACCTTGGCGCCGGGAAGGTCCACGGACCAGTGGCCGTTTCCTTCCGCCGCAAGCGGCGTGGCGGTCGCGCTCCACGCGTTGAACTCACCGGCCACGAAGACCGAGGGCGCAAAGGGCGCCCAGACGCGGAAGGTCACTCCGCCTGAATACGCAATGGCGCCGAGGCCGGGGCGGGATGAAGGCTGGGGCACGGTTCGTCCTCGTGGGCGGAAAGATCTGATGTACGCAAGACGCGCCGCGGTGTCAATCCCGTGCACACACGAGAGGCCAGTCAGCTTTGCAGCAGACTCCCGCTAACACACCCATGGATGGTGACAGAGCCCACAGCATTCTTGTGATCTCCGGCGCAGGATGCTAAGCATTCTTGGTCTAGAATTGCACCTTATGATTTTAACTAAGGAGGTGGGCAGTGAGCCCAGATATGAACAGATTGTCACAGGGACTGAGCCGCCGCACGGTCCTTCGAGCCGGCATGGTGAGCGCCATGGCTGTCGGCTTAGCGGGCTGGGTGTCCAAGGACTGGGAGCGCGGGGACGCCCACGCGGCCGAAGTCGGACCGTCCACCGGAGCGGCGCGTCGCGATCAAGCCTTTCAGGTTCGCGAAGACGCGGCGCAGTTCCAACACCAACTGCCGATCGCCGCGCACCCGGACAACGGCGACGAGGCGCTCTATCCCAACAAAATCGGCAACTACTCCAAGGGCTTACCGCATAACAACCGCGGAGAAGTCGAGCTTAGTGCTTATGACTCCTTGATTCAGGCGCTGTCATCCGGACGGCCGGCTGATTTTGAGGCTATCCAGCTTGGCAGCAATGTCCCTTCTCGTCAGCGCAAGCTGGTCGATCCTCAGGCCGGCCTGGCGTTTGATCTGGAAGGCACCGACTCTCACCAATTCTTGATTCCCCCGGCGCCGGCGTTCGGCTCTCCGCAGGCGGCCGGTGAAATGGTCGAACTCTACTGGATGGCACTGGCACGTGACGTCCCCTTCACCGAGTATGCGACGAACCGCACCACCCGCGCCGCGGCCGCGGAGCTGTCGCGCCTTCCGGATTTCCGCGGGCCCAAAACCGGCGGCGTCGTAACCCCTGACATTCTCTTCAGCGGCTTCACGGCAGGCGACCTGGTCGGCCCCTATATCTCGCAATTTCTTTGGAAGCCGGCTGAATTTGGCGTGGAGGAAATCACCCAGAAGTTCCGTTCGCTGCGCGCCGGCACCGACTATCTGACCCAATATTCCGATTGGCTCGCGAGCCAGAACGGCGTGATGCCGGAGCAGACCGTGCAGTTCGAGCGGGTGCGGCACTTCATCCAGACGGGCCGGGATCTTGCCGCCTATGTCCATATCGATGTCCTGTTTCAGGCGTACTTCAATGCCTGCCTGATCATGTTTGGGCTCGGCGTTCCCTTCAACGCCGGTAATCCCTACAACCGTTCCGCGACCCAGGATGGCTTCGGGACGTTCGGCGCGCCGCACGCCATTACAATCCTGTCGGAAGTCGCGACGCGCGCGCTGAAGGCGGTCTGGTATCAGAAGTGGTTTGTGCACCGGCGCCTACGCCCCGAGGAGTTCGGCGGACGAGTCCACAACCGGCTGACCGGCGCCGCCAGCTACCCCTTGCATCCGAGTGTGCTGAATTCCCGGGCCGCGCAAGAGGTGTTCCGCCAGTTCGGCAGCTATCTGCTGCCGCAA
>VBON01000196.1 GCA_005877525.1 Nitrospirota bacterium | reverse complement strand
AGGGTGCGGGGCGGCCGGTTCCCCATGCTCGGCACATCGATGATCTCATCGTCTTTGACCAGCGAGGATACCGCGCATCCAAACTGTATCTTGAGGCGCTCGGCCTCCGAGCGGGCGGTCTTCAGCCCCACCGCGATATCGTTCGTGAAGTGGTCGCCCCCCACCGGAATGATGGCGGTATGCATCACGCTGCCTTCGGCGAAGATCGCGAGATCGGTGGTACCGCCTCCCATGTCAATCATCGCGACACCGAGTTCCCGCTCGTCCTCGCTGAGTACCGCCTCGCTGGATGCCAGGGGCTGCAGGATGATGCCGATGACATCCAGTCCCGCCCGCTCCACGCTCTTGACCAGATTCTGGACCGACGTCACCGCGCCGGTGATGATGTGCACATTGACCTTCAGATGGGATCCCGACATACCCAGGGGATCACGAATGCCATCCTGTTCATCAACAATGAATTCGCGTGGCAGCACATGGAGGACTCGATGATCCGATTTGATGATGGCAGCCGAGCGCGCGGCGCTGACCGCCCGAACGATATCGGCACGTGTCACTTCGCGACTTTTGATCGCGACCAGTCCGTCCGCGCTGAGGCTATTGATGTGACTGCCGGCGATACCCACGTGGACGGAATTGATGACGACGCCGGAAACGACTTCGGCCTCTTCCACGGCTTTCCGGACCGACGCGACGGTATCTTCAATGTTGATGACAACGCCCTTGCGAAGGCCGCGAGACAGGCTGGTCCCTACGCCAATGACATCCGCCCCGCCGTCCTCTCTTAACTCCGCCACAACCGCGCGCGTCTTGGTCGTGCCGATGTCCAGTCCTACGATGATTTGGTCTTTTCGGCCCACCCTCGTTTTCCCCCCTTTTCACGTACGATAATCCGGTCCTGGAACCTCAGGTCCACCTCCACGTCGCCGGATTTCGATACACCCGAAAGGTCCTGACCTCTTTCCTGTTTTCCCGGCCCTTCCATTGCACCATGCCGTTTCAGTCCCCCTTCCAACCGCCGGTAGCGTTCCAATTTGTTCTCGAAGGCGCCCTCTCCAAATCTAATCCGCAAGCCGTCATAGTAGGCGACCATATCGCCGGGCGTGTGGAGGTCGATCTCCGTCCGATTTGCTCCTACCTCGTTCAAAAGGCTCGCCAGCGCGATGCCGGAGAGAACCCGCTCGGTGGTTTCCGCATTCCTGGAGATCATTTGGGCATAGTCGATGCCCGTGAGAATCGGGAACCCTTCAAACGCCCCTGGACCCGCCTCCGCAATGACGGCGCCATCGTGCCCCAGCAGCAGTTCACGCCGTCCTGCGCGAAGTACCGCGACCGGTTCGCGTTCTTTTAACTCCACCACGAGCGTATCCGGGAACACACGCCGAACGTCCGCCTGTTGAATCCAGGGATGCGATTCGAGGCTTTGCTTCACCTTCGCAGGATCGGTCGAGAGGAGCCCTCGCGCGCCATCAAGGTTGAGTATTGCAAGCACCTCGTCCCGGGAAACTTTCTGAACTTCGTTGACCTCTATGGATTCGATGGGAAAAAACTGATCTGCCCAGACGATCAATTTCATTGTGTCTAGAGCGGGGCCTCGAAGGCCGATCCAATACCCAGCGGCACCGGACAGGAGCACAATGAAGAGTGCGAGCATACGGAACGCTCGTCGTCGAGTTCCGGCGTTTGCTGGCTTTTCGAAGTCCCGCCGGCGGTTCGCTTTAGCTCCTCGTCGGATCATTGCACCCTCCTAACCCTGGCCTCGCAATGTCACCCGCCCGCCCTGGCCGCGCCGAGACGCGGCCTTTTCCCCCTCGGAATAGGCCTTTTCGCGCAGCACGCGTTCCTTCTCAAAGACCTGAGCGCGTTCGATGGCCGATTGGAGAATCGCTTCAACCAAGCTTTCATACGATAGATGCGCCGCCTGCGCGGCCATCGGCAGCAGGCTTGTCTCCGTCATACCAGGTACCGTATTGATTTCGAGCACGAAGGGGCGCCCGCGTGGATCCATTCGAAAATCCACGCGGGTTGCTCCCTGGCATCCCAGCCGTTGGTGCACCTCCAGCGCCAGCGATTGAAGAAGCTTCGCGGTTCGATGAGGAAGTGGAGCCGGCGCCTTGTAGACGCTCGCGCCTGGAGTATATTTTGCGGTGTAGTCATAAAATCCGTTCGGAGCTTCGATCTCAACCACGGGTAACGGCTGGTCGTTCACCACCCCCACCGTCAACTCGCGGCCGTTAATGTATTCCTCAACGAGAGCCGTGGGGCCGTACGTCAACGCCAGCTCTATTCCGGCAGCCAGATCCCGCGATCGCCGGACGATCGAGATGCCCAAGGTAGAGCCTTGATTGATCGGCTTGACTACCACTGGAAATCCAAATCCGCGCGGGAGCGGAACTCTTCGTTCCCGCCGACTGCGGACCACTCCACGCGGCACCGGGATGTCATGGTATTCCAAAAGCGCCTTGGTCACGACCTTATCCATCGCCATCGCGCAGGCCTGTACGCCGGAGCCCGTGTACGGCAGGCGGAGAATTTCCAGCATTCCCTGTATCGTCCCGTCTTCCCCGCCCGGCCCATGCAACGCGATAAATGCCATCTCAGCCTGGACTTCGCGTAATCGGGATCCCACTGACTGATTCACATCCAAGGGAATCGCGTTATAGCCTTTCCTCAGTAAGGCCGCCCAGACCGCTTGGCCGGTGCGGGTGGAGATCTCGCGCTCGGCGGACTGTCCTCCCATCAGCACGGCGATGCGTTTGGTGGTTAGCAGAGCCATGTCAGACAAGTTCTCTGCCCACGATTTGAACTTCCAGCTCCAAGGTCGTGCCG
>VBON01000195.1 GCA_005877525.1 Nitrospirota bacterium | reverse complement strand
CGCCTTTTGCGTGGCTCAACGCAATCAAAAGGTGCTCGGTGCTGACGTACTCGTCCTTGAACTGGTCCGCTTCCTTTTGCGCATCCTCTAGAATTCGGCCGAGCGCCGGACTCACGTACAGCTCGGCCTGACCCGAAACCTTCGGCAGCTTGTCCACAGCGTCCGCGAGATCGCGGGCGATGGTCTGAAGGTTCACCCCCAGCTTTTGAAGAATCGGCAATACCACGCCGTCCTTCTGCTCGATCAGCGCCCAAACGAGATGCTCCGGCGCCACCTGCGGATGCCCCTTCTCGGAAGCGTGTGATTGTGCCGCTTGAAGCGCCTCCTGGGCCTTCAACGTCAGCTTGTCAAACCGAATCATATTCGGTCTACCTTTCCCTGTAGGGGCGGTCTATGACCGCCCACATTGTCGGCGGTCACAGACCGCCGCTACAGTTATTCGGTCGCGATCTTGATCTGTTTCGGCTTCGCCTGTTCTTTCTTCGGCAGGACGATCTTCAACACGCCGTCTTTATAATCGGCTCGAATCTTTTCTTCGTCCACCGTTGCAGGAATGGAAAACGAGCGATTAAATGCGCCATAGGAGCGCTCGATCCGGTGGTAGTTCTCATCCTTCGTTTCTTTCTCGAACTTGCGCTCCCCCCGCAGGCTTAATACGTTGTTTTCCAGATGCAGCCAAATGTCCTTCCGATCCATGCCCGGCAGCTCGGCTTTGACGACAATTTCCCCTTCGGTCTCAAAAATGTCCACCGCGGGGCTCCAACTGGTTGTCGCCGCAGGCTCATCGGTCCGCCAGGTGCGGCCGGCGTCCTCAAAAAGCCGGTTCATACGATCTTGCAGCGTACTCAGGTCGCGAAAAGGATCCCATCTCACAACAGCCATGGTTTTAAACTCCTCCTAAAAGACCTTAGTCGGTAATAATCATAAGATCTGAGTGTCTACGTGTCAATATCGAATTTCAAGGATGAAACACTTTAAGTAAAGGGTTTCTGGAACCGTCAGAAGTATTGGATGATCAGCAGCTTGCGTCCGCCGCTCCAGAACTCGGGCCCAGCAGCCGGCATCCTTGGCAGCATCCGCGAGCATCTCGGCAAAAATCCCCTCGCTGACGTGGTGTGAACAGGAGCATGTGATAAGGATGCCCCCGGGCCGGAGCAGGCGCATGGCCCGGTTATTGATTTCCTTGTACCCCCGGAGCGCTCCCTCCAGGCTCTCCTTATTTTTAGCGAATGCCGGCGGATCCAAGATGATCGTATCGTAGCGCCGTCCTTCTTTATGGCGTTCCCGCAGGAAGTCGAACGCATTCGCCTCGATGCATTCGACATTGGTGAGCCCATTCCGGCCGGCATTCGACCGGGCCAGAGATACCGCTTCGGCAGAAATATCGACGGCTTCGACGTGCTCACACCGATCGGCGATCTGAACGGCAAATCCTCCGGCATAGCTGAATGCATCGAGCGCGCGCCCCCGCGCGTAACGGCGGGCGGCGCGATGGTTATCGCGCTGATCCAGATACGATCCCGTCTTCTGACCGCTGGTTAGGGAAATCTCGATTTCCTTTTCATCCTCATTCGCGACGAGCGTCTCGGGAACGGGTTCCCCCACGACTTCCTGCTTCAATTCGAGGCCCTCCAGCTCTCTTACCCTGCTATCATTCCGAAAGAGAATGGAGCGGGGTTGATAGCGTTCCATGAGAATGCGGGTGACCAGAGGCTGAAGGCGGTCGGTGGCCTGGATCAGGCTCTGTACCACCAGGCGGTCTCGATAGCGGTCGACAATGAGCCCGGGCAGAAGATCGCCTTCGGTATAGATCCGACGGCTGAGCAGCGGATCGACACCCAATCGCTGGCGCAAAACATCGGCGGCAGCGAAACGGTCATGGAAGAACGCCTCGTCGATTGCAACGTCTCCGCGGCTCAGAAAACGAAGAGAGATTTGAGACTGCGAGCTGAAAAACGCCTTCCCCAAAACCGCTCCGCGCTCATTGCGAACGGCCACGACGCTGCCGGGCTCGGCCTCCTTCGGGTTCAGAACATCACTCCGGTAAATCCAGAGATGGCCGCGCCGGATGCGGTCCGCTCCGCGCTTGCGAACGACGATCTGGGCGGTTGGGAGGGTTGGACCGGCGGTTTCCGTCATCGATAGCCTCATGCGCACATCCGACTTCGATTACGAATTGCCGCCCGAGCTGATTGCGCGGGAGCCGGCCCGGCCGCGGGATACCTCTCGCATGATGGTGCTCAATCGCAGGACCGGTGCGTGGTTCGATTCCCGATTTCGAGACCTACCCTATTTGCTCGAGCCATCGGATGTCCTTGTCCTCAATGATACGCGCGTCATCCGCGCACGAACGTACGGAGAGCTCGAGCGCGGATCGGGAACAAGCCGGGAAGTCGAGGTGCTGTTCGCTCGGCCGGCCGGACCAACCGCGTGGGAAGTGCTGTGCCGGCCCGGCAAGCGCATCCGGCCCGGCGACCGGGTGATCTTCGGAAATACAGAGCTTGAAGGCGTTTTCGGCGAGCTCCGCGATCACGGCTTGCGGCTCCTTCAATTCCACGCGGGTGCACCGGTCGAGGAATTTTTAGAAGCGCACGGCCATGTTCCGCTCCCGCCTTACATCGACAGGGAGGACACCGCGGCGGATGCCGAGGAATATCAAACCGTGTACGCAAGAGCGCCCGGCGCGGTGGCGGCGCCCACAGCCGGATTGCATTTCACCGTGCCGATGTTCGATCGCATCCGGGCCCGCGGAATCGAGATTCTTCACATCACGCTGCATGTCGGTATCGGAACATTCATTCCAGTCCGCTCGGAAGATCCTGCCCAGCACGTTTTGAAACCGGAGCGTTATCACATGTCAGCCGAGACGGCATTGCGTCTGAATGCCGCTCGCGATGAGGGACAGCGAATCATTGCCGTCGGGACGACGACGACGCGGACGTTGGAATACATCATCCGAAAATACGGACGGTTTGAGGAAGGGATCGGCGAAGCGGATCTGTTTATTTTGCCCGGCTATGATTTCCGCGCGATCGAGGGGATGCTGACCAACTTCCATTTGCCGCGATCGACGCTGATCATGCTGGTTTCGGCATTTGCTTCGCGCGCGGCAATCCTTGCGGCCTACGAGCATGCCGTTGCCGAGCGCTACCGCTTTTACAGTTATGGCGACTGCATGCTCATCCTATAACGCCTCTCCCTCTGGGCTTTGCACAAAAAATACATCGTGGGCGCTCATAGAGCGCCCCTACAGTTGCGCACCCCAAGCTGTAGGGGCGGTCTATGACCGCCCAGGATTTTTGGTGCAAAGCCCTCCCTCTGGAAGAGCAGACGGGCCGCGAAGCGAGCCCGACAGGGCGAAGCCTCAATTGAAGCGCGGGGGTGCGGGCCGGCCGAATCCCGCGTCCGGCGTGGGTTT
>VBON01000194.1 GCA_005877525.1 Nitrospirota bacterium | reverse complement strand
GACCGCAGCATTTGTCGAAACATTCTTGAACTCCCCTACTCGTTATCGATCTTCGAGGATCCTTGGTACCCGAAAGAAGCCGTCAGCCTGCTCCGGGGCATTCGCCAAGGCCCTCTCCTGAGGCAACGAGGGTCGCACCTCATCGTCCCGAAAAACGTTCTCGGTCGGCAGCACCGTCATCGTCGGCTCGACATCACTTGTATCCAGCGTCTTGAGCTGATCCATATAGGTCAGGATAGCGCTGAGCTGCCGCGTGAACGTTCCCTTTTCGTCCTCGCTTAGTTCCAACCGCGCCAGCTTGGCCACGTGCTCCACTTCTTTCTGCGTAATATCCATCGTCCTATTCTATCCGATCCATTGTTAGGTTGCTCCAGCGATCGCTCTTTTCGACCACAGGATGCTCAAAAAGGTCAGCCAACGAGGCCGCAGGAAGCGAGAGCCCCGAGGCGTACTTGGTGGGTGTACGTTGAGGGGCTAGAGCGACCGAGAACGAAGTTGGGGGCCTTTTTCAGCATCCTGTCATTCTACGGTCACACTTTTCGCCAAATTCCTTGGTTGATCCACATCCGTCCCTCTCAGCACCGCCATGTGATAGGCCAGTATCTGTAAGGGTACGGTGAAGAGGATCGGCGACAGCAGCGGGTGGACATCCGGTATTGTAAACACGGCATCGGCAATCCTCCCCAGCTCCCGTTCCCCTGCGGTGACAAATGCGATCACCGGGGCCCCCCGAGCCTTGACTTCCATAAGATTGCTCACGCTCTTTTCGTAGAGGCGGTCCCGGGGGACGAGGACCACTACCGGCATATCCTTATCGATAAGGGCGATCGGGCCGTGCTTCATCTCTCCCGCCGGATAGCCTTCGGCATGGATGTAGGAGATTTCCTTTAGTTTCAGAGCCCCTTCGAGTGCGATCGGATAATTGATGCCGCGGCCCAGATACAGGAAATTGCGCTTGGTGTGGTAGCGTTTGGCGATCGAGACCAACTCGGCTTCTCGCCCGAGGAGACGCTCGACGTGGGTCGGCAGCGTGACGAATCGGTCCAGCCACACCTTGCCGTCCTCTACCGACATCGCACCGCGCACCCGCCCTAAGTGGAGCGCGAGAAGGTACAGCGCAGTGAGTTGCGCGGTGAAGGCCTTCGTGGAAGCGACGCCGATCTCAGGTCCGGCTCGGGTATAGAGCACGCCGTCCGATTCGCGGCCCAAGGTGCTCCCGACCACATTGCAAATGGACAGGATCCGGGCCCCCTGCCGTTTCGCCTCTCGGGCGGCAGCAAGGGTGTCAGCCGTTTCCCCGGATTGAGAGATGGCCACAAACAGGTCATCTTTCTGAATGAGGGGATTGCGGTACCGGAATTCGGAGCCGATATCCACGAGGACAGGGGCACCGACCATTTCCTCAATCAGGTATTTGCCCACGAGCCCTGCGTGCCATGAGGTTCCGCACGCCACGATCCAGATTCGGCCGGTCTTCCCGAGCTGCTCAGGGGTCACACCAATGTCCGGCAGATCCGCCTCGCCCTGCTCGTAGCTATAGCGCCCGCGCATGGTATCGAGAATCGTTTGCGGCTGTTCGTGGATCTCCTTGAGCATGTAATGCGGATAGCCGCCCTTCTCGGCCGCCGTAGCGTCCCAAGTAATGCGCGTCGAGGGCCGATCCATTGCCTTGCCATCCGCGTCCTTGACCACCAGTTCTTTTCCGCTTAGCACCGCCGTTTCGCCATCCTCTAGAAAGATGACGTCGCGCAGATGCGCGAGTAAGGGGGTCACGTCGGAGGCGACGAAAGCACCCCCATCGCCCATGCCGATCACGAGGGGACACCCTGAGCGGGCCACAACCAGCGTCGTGGGATCAGCCTCGCAGATCACGGCTATCGCATAGCTTCCTTTGATTTCGCGCACTGTTGCGCGCACGGCGGCATCAAGACTTAGGCCAGCCTTGACCGACCTGGCGATGAGGTGCGCCACAACCTCCGTGTCTGTCTCGGAGTCAAAGCGGAATCCATCTTTTCGCAACAGCTCCTTCAGCGCGAGGTAGTTTTCGATAATGCCGTTGTGGACAAGGGCTAACGACCCGGACCGATGCGGGTGGGCGTTCTGCTCGGACGGCTTGCCATGTGTGGCCCATCGCGTATGGCCGATGCCGACAGTGCCAGCCAATCCATTCCCGGCTAGGAGCTTCTCGAGGTTGGCAAGCTTGCCGACGCTGCGCCGGACATCAATTTTCCCGTTCGCGAGCACCGCCACGCCGGCGGAATCGTAGCCTCGGTATTCCAGACACTTCAGACCCGCAAGTAGCAGGGGCATCGCATTTTGACTTCCCACATAGCCGATGATGCCACACATGCTAGTGCTTTCCTCTAATCCTAATGGGGGCCCCTGCGCTGCTCTGAACCGGCACCGATGCTGCGGTTTTCTGCCGTCCACTCTGCTGATTTTTTTTCGCCCAACCAGCCTTAATGACCTGCCTAGCCCGGCCTAGCGTCAGCGCCTCGGCAGGGACATCTTCCGTCACGACCGATCCCGCCCCGATGACCGCCCCCTTGCCAACGCGCACGGGGGCAACCAATGAAACATCGCTACCGATAAATACGTCATCGCCGATCACGGTTTGATGTTTGTTCACGCCGTCATAATTGCACGTAATCGTGCCGGCCCCGACGTTCACACGTTTGCCGACCTGGGCGTCGCCAAGATAACTCAGATGATTGGCTTTCGCTCCCACACCGAGCTCCATTTTCTTCAGTTCCACGAAGTTCCCGACTTTCGCCGCACGCCTGATGATCGTCCCCGGGCGCAGGCGCGAAAATGGGCCCACGACGCAGCTCTCTTCCAGCCTGGCTCCTTCAATCACGCACGAGTCCAGTACCGTCACGCCCCC
>VBON01000193.1:3085-6296 GCA_005877525.1 Nitrospirota bacterium | reverse complement strand
GCTCACGCTGCGCGACGGATTGTTTATGATTACGCGGAAAGCGGGAAGATAATTGGCTGGCCCTTGCTACCGCTCAAACAGTTTCACCTGGCCGGTCTCAGGATCGTAACCGACAGTGAGCTTGCCGTCCATAACCTGAAGTAAGTGCTCGCCCGCCAGCGCGCGACGCCAGCCTTGAAGAATCGGCAGGTTCTCGGCCGCGCCGCGCCCGCGCTCGAGCGCGAAGACTTCGAGGTCGGCCGAAGAGGCAAGGAGTTGCGGCGAAATTGACGTTTCCACCGCGCGAACCTTCAATGCGGTTCCCAAAAGATCTGCAAGACCCGCGGATTCCGGATCCATGCGTTTGCGCTTCTCGGCACTCGGCAATTCCCGCTCCGGCACCGACAAGCCGCGCTGGATCGCCCGGACTAGCGACTCTCCGTATTTGTCGACCTGCGAGGGCTGCACTCCGCGCAGGTTGCTGAGCCCCGCGAGCGTGGTCGGTCCCCGTCGGGCAATCTCGAGAAGGATGTCGTCCCGCAAGATCCTCCCACGAGGACGGTCGCGCTTTTGGGCTTCCTGCTCGCGCCAGACCGCCAATTCGCGCAGCACTCCCCGCGCGCGCGGTCTCAGGCTCTCCCATCCCCGTATCCGCTGATACCGTAACTGCGGTGCCCGCGCCTCTTCCCCGGAGACCGCCTGTAAACGCCGGAACTCCTCCTCGGCCCATTCCAATCGCCCGAGAGTTTTCAGCCGCTCGTGGAGGTGGGCGTGAAGCGCGAACAGGTAGCGGACGTCTTCAAGAGCATATTCGATCTGCTGTGGGGTCAGCGGCCGTTGTGCCCAGTTGGTGAATGTTTCCGTTTTTTCCAACGAGGCGCCCACGACCTGCTGGACAAGCTGGGCATAACCGATCTGTGTCCCGTAGCCAACCATCGCGGCAGCCAATTGCGTATCGAAGACAGGGGTCAGTGTCGCGCCGCCCTCGACCGAGAAAATCTCGAGGTCCTGCCGTCCCGCGTGTACAATCTTTAGAATTCCGGGGTCGGTGAGCAGATCCAGAAATCGATCGAGGGCCGGCACAGCCCTGCGATCAATAATCGCGATAAGATCGTCCGTCGCAACCTGGATGATTTCGAGCCGCGGCGCAAAGCTATCCTCTCCCATGAACTCAGTGTCGAGCGCCAGCCGATCGCTGTCTCGGAGCCTCTCGGACAGTTCTCTCAGCGCGGCCTCGTCCTGGATATACTGGGCGGAGACCTGTTCGCTAGGCATGCAGTGCTGTCCTCACTGGAGTATCAGAGTCATTGCCGTGTCGGTATTATACGTGAATACCGGGAGGGACAGAAAAGGAGACGCTGCGCCGTCCGCTGCGGGACGGCGCAGATGAGTCCCGACAAAAAGAACGGACCTACTTTCGCAGAAAGGGCTTGGAATCTTCTCCGCCTGAATTCGTCAGGCTCAACAATGCGATCCCCCTCTTCCCTCCTGGGACGACGGTAGTCACCGTTCCGTCATTGACCTGCGTAAACTTCGCGGGGCTTCCCGGCCCGAACGAGACACCGCTTATGCAGCCCGCGCTGCCAAAGTGCTCGCCGGTCAGCGTGATCTTATCCCCGGTCTTGCCTTCATCGGGAGAGACTTTCTTAATCTTCGGCGTGACGCCACTGCACACCCGGTCCTTCGCGACCTTGCTGGCGCCCGAAGCTTTCGTGCTCTGAATGCCGCCGCCCGGTTGTCCAGCAGGCCCCGCCGTCTTGACGACCTTTTTTTTGTCGATCTTCGGCTCTTCAGCGGATACCTGAGTGGTCATGTACCCGGCGAATGCGAACACGGCGACGAGCAATGCCAGACGTCCGATTGCAGTAATGTTCATAGAACCTCCTCTATTCATAGAACCTCCTTTAATGGTCGCGTTGTTTAGTGAAACATCGTAGTTCAAAAGAGGGGTTGGAGTCAAATCCCATGCCCTTCTATGAGGCGCTGACTCTCAGAAAGGAAGCGAGACGAGGGACGTCGGCCCCAGATGAGAAAAGATGCCGGTGGCGGCGACCGCGAAGGCCATGAAGGGCTGCGGCCACACTCCCAGGATGACTGTACCGGCGAGGCTGATGAAGATCACGGCTTTCAGCGGACCGGGAACAAAAATAGGCGCAGGATCCGTCGGCTCGTTGATGTACATGTTCTTCACGACGATGAGGTAGTAATACATCGAAATGATGATGCTGATCAGACCGACGGTAATGAGGGTGTAGAGACCTTCGTGAATGGCGGCCACGAACACATACAGCTTGCCGATGAAGCCGGCCAGCGGCGGAACACCGGCGAGCGAGAGTAGAAAGACCAGCATCGAGAATGCGAGAAAGGGCGACCGGCGATTGAGCCCGCTGTAGTCTTCGATTTCATCGCTGTTGGTCGATTGACTGAAGGCGATGACGACGGCGAACGCCCCCAGGTTCGCGAACAGATACGTGAGGAGATAGAACAAGACTGAGTCGGCGCCTTGCCGCGTGCCGGCCGCCATGCCGATCAAGATGGTCCCGATCTGGGCAATTCCCGAATACGCCAACAACCGTTTGATGTTCCGCTGCGCGATCGCCACGATATTGCCGTACAGCATGGACAGGATGGCTGTCCCAATCATCAGCCACACCCACTCGGGTTTGAATCCTGGCAAGGTCGAGAAGAGCATGCGCAACAAAATGGCGAAGGCCGCGCCCTTCGGCGCGATCGAGAGGAACGCGGTGACCGGGGTCGGTGCGCCGTGGTAGGTGTCGGGAATCCACGAATGCAGCGGAGCCGCGCCGATCTTGAACCCCAACGCCGCGATGATGAGGGTCCAGCCGACCGCCAGGCCGGGAGTGAGATCGATCGGCGCCTCGGCCATCTCTGAGAAGATCAACTGTCCCGTCTCGCCATAGACCAGGCTGATGCCAAAGACCAGCATGGCGGCGGCGAAGACCCCCAGAATGAAAAACTTCAGCCCTGCCTCGCTGGACCGGAGATCCTCGCGCAGGTAGGGCACCAACACATAGAAGCCGAAGCTGGCGAACTCCAGGGTCACAAACACGGACAGCAAATCGTTCGCGGACGCCATGAACATCATCGCCAGCACGGTCATCATGACCAGGAAGTAATATTCGGCTTTAAAGAACCTGAACCGGCCCACGAAATCGATCGAGGACAATATGACCAGAATGCCGGCGCTCACCACGAAGATCTTGAAGAACAG
>VBON01000193.1:0-3037 GCA_005877525.1 Nitrospirota bacterium | reverse complement strand
AGCACGCCCTCGGTGCCGGCCGCGTCATACCAGATCAGAAAGCCGAGCGCGACTCCCATGCCGCCCACGCTCAGCCAGGCGATGTCCCGGGTCGTGAGACGGGGAAAGAGGAAGTTCACGCAGAGCACGACGCAGATCCAGATCGTGACCCAGATTTCCGGCAGCATCAGCAGGAGATCGGCTGGCGTCAGGCTGAGATCGAAGGTCATGGCAAGACGCTTCCTCCCACCTGCGTCGCAATGGGCGCAACGTCAATGATCCTCGCCAGGATCGGATCGACGCCGGATCGGATCACATGCAGCAACTGTCCCGGGAAAATGCCGAAGATGATGGATATCCCCATCATGATCGCCAGCGGCAGGCGATCCACCCACCCGCGGGTGTCATGGGCGTGATGCCCGAGCTCGCTCAGTGGCCCGTAGAACAGGCCTCGCATCATCCGGAACAGATACGCCATCGTGAGGACGATCCCGAGAACCGCGATAATGGTCTGAACGGGATACCGGCCCCAACTCCCCAGCACGATCATCACTTCGGCAACGAAATTGACCGTCCCCGGCATGCCAATAGAGGCCATACAGGCGATGAGGAAAGCGCCCGCGACAAACGGCATCTTCGCCGCGAGCCCGCCAAGCGACGGTATGTCGCGGCTATGGGTCTGGTCATAGACCCATCCGGCCATGGCGAAGAGCATGCCCGTGGCCAACGAATGGGCAAACATGTACAGGACCGCACCCGTCAGACTGATGTAGTCCAGCGCGGCCATGCCCAGGAAGACATATCCCATGTGGCTGGAGCTGCTGTACCCGATGACATACTTGGTATCGCGCGCGTAGTACGCTACATACCCGCCGTACAGGATGCTGCCGATGCAGAGGATGGCCGCGATCGGCATCAAGGTGTTCGTCGTCTCGGGCAAAATCTGAAAATCGGTCCGGATGATCGAGAAATGCCCGAGCTTCATCAAGACTCCGGCGTGCAGCATGCTCGTGGCCGCGGGAGCGGCCGCGTGCCCGACCGGCGACCAGGAATGCAGCGGCCAGAGAGGTGCGATGGTGGCAAAGCCGAAGAAGCACAGCAGCCAGATGATCGTTGCCACGGTGCCGTCGAAATGCGCTTTTTCGGCGAGAACCGGGATGTCGAAGGTCTGGAGTCCCGAGAACTTGTAAATAAGCAGAATGCCCATCAGGGCCAGGACTGCTCCGGCGGACAGGAACAGGGTGAGCTTCATGGCGGCGTATTCTTTGCTGTAATTGAAGATGAAGCCTGGGGAGTCCCGCAGGTCCCTGCCTTCCGCGCTGGTCATCTCGAGGTATCCCTTGGTGTGGCTGCCCCAGATGCCGAGCAACGGATACATGGGGATGACCGACATCTCATAGAAGAAGTACAGGAAGACCAGATCCAACGACACATAGACGCCGATGGTCGCGCCGGCGAGCACCAGCAGAAATGCGTAAAACTCCTTGGTCCGGTCCTTGATGTGCCACGAGATGAAGACACCGGTGAACAATAGGATTGAAGAGGCCAGGACCATGGGCACGCCGATCCCGTCCACACCGAGGTGGAACTGGATCCCCAGCTGTTCGGACCAGAGATAGTTCTGTTGGAACTGATACCCGCCCTTCTGCCAATCGAAGGCGAAGAGCAGAATGAATGAGGCGACGAACGAAATCCCCGCGAAGAGCACCGCGACCTGACGCACCAGCAGGGGCCGCCGGTTTGAAATAAACAGCAGGACGACGGCTCCGGCAAACGGCGCGAAGAGGATCATGCTGAGAAGATAGCTTTCCGTCACGGCGCGTGGCTCACGGGCTGAGCGCCGTGTACCACGGCACTTGGACGCTCCGCTATCGGCGCCGGCCTCACTCCGGAACCTCGCTCCAACCGCTCGGTGAGGGCCTGGACGGATCCGTTAATTCTGTTCAGAAAGGGCGCCGGATACAGGCCGATCCAAAAAATCATGATGCTGAGCGCCACGGCAATGGCCCATTCCCGGGGCCGCAAATCCAACAGCGGCGTGACCACACGGCTACCCACGGGCCCGAAGAACGCCCGTTCGTAGTACCACAGAAAATACGCGGCCCCGAGGATGACGCCGAGGACGCCAATGGCGGCGAGCAGCCAATGCTGCCGAAACGCTCCCAGCAGGATCAGGAATTCACCGATGAACCCGTTGGTGCCGGGCAGGCCAATCGATGCGAGACCCAAGATAAGAATGAAGGTTGAAAGCAACGGCACATGATGCGCGAGGCCGCCATACGCGGCGAGTTCTCCGGATCCGGTCCGGTTATAGAGAAAGCCGGCCATGAAGAAGAGTCCCGCGGTGGAAAAGCCGAGGTTGATCATCTGCAGCAAACTTCCCTGGAGACCTTGATAGTTCAGGGCGAAAAGACCCAGCATGATAAACCCCAGGTGGCTGATGCTGGAAAACGCCAGCAGCCGCCGAAAGTCCGTTTGCACCAGCGCGATCAACGCGCCGTAAATGATCGCGATCAATCCGAGCGCCACCATCAGCCATAACCATTCGCGGGAGGCCTCCGGAAGCAGCGGAAGGCTGAAGCGCATGAATCCATAGGTTCCCAGCTTCACGCCGGCCAGCACCACGCTCACCACAAACGGGCCCTGAACCAGGGCGGTCGGCAGCCACGTATGAAAGGGGAACACCGGAGCCTTGAAGGCGAATCCAAAGAACAGGAGAAAGAAAATCAGGCTCTGCTGCGCCGGCGGCACCGGCACGGTCAAAAGGTCCAGCAAGTCGAAGGAATAGAGGGGCTCGGTCCCGTGCATGACGGCATCGGCATGGAAGTTTAGATTGAGCAGCACAATCCCCACCAGCATCAGTACTGAGCCCGACAGGGTGTACAGCACGTACTTCAGAGCGGCGTACTGGCGCTCCGGACCGGGTCCCCACAACTTGAGCAGGAAATACGTGGGAATCAGCATCAACTCCCAGAATACGAAAAACAGAATGAGATCGAGAGAGGCAAACACGCCCACGATGGTCCCTTCCAGCGCGAGCAAGGCCATGAAGTAGGGC
>VBON01000178.1 GCA_005877525.1 Nitrospirota bacterium | reverse complement strand
GGAAGACAACGTGATCTTCCATGCGACTCCTTACCTTCGGATCTACCGCGACCAATGAGGGGTCTGACCGCCTTGCGTATCGGGGTTTGATCCAGTTTTCTTATCCTAAAAGCTCTTCACCAGCGCGATTTCGATTTCATCCAGTGGGGAGGCGCCTCGATTGCGGACATGCGCTTTCCAGGAGGAGTGTTTGCGCAGCGAATCAAAGATCAGCTTCAGGAGCGCCGGCTTCAGGTCCTGTTCCCATTCTTTCACCCATTTGTACTCGTCCTCGTCTCCTTCGTAATCGTCGGGAAACTCGGCTTCTAGCGTAAATCTCAGGGTAAACGCTTTTTCTTCGCGGACCACGGGTTCCTCCTGGCAGAGAGCCGTTTCGGCCGAGTCTACACGATTTTCGCGGGTTTGGTGAAACGGCGAAAGACTAGTTGCGGCCAAGCCGGTTTATACCGTCGAGCGCGGCGGTGCGGTAGCACTCCGCAAGGGTCGGGTAGTTGAAGACATTTTGGACGAAAAAATCCACACTGCCGCCATACGTCAGCACGGCTTGCCCAATATGGACGAGTTCGGTAGCGCCGTCTCCGATGATGTGGACGCCGAGCAGCTGCAGGGTGTCCCGGTGGAAAATGAGCTTCATCAAACCTTCGAGGTCCCCGATGATCTGGCCGCGGGCGATCTCCTTGTAAAACGCACGCCCCACCTCATAGGGAATCGCCGCGGCCGTGAGCTCTTCTTCGGTCTTGCCGACGGTCGAGATTTCCGGGATCGTGTAGATGCCGTAGGGCCACACTTTGGGGATCTGGGATTGGATGACCTTGAAGGCATGGCAGGTCGCCAGGCGGCCCTGTTCCATGGAGGTGGCGGCCAAGGCCGGAAAGCCGATCACGTCGCCGGCGGCATAGATGTGCGGGATCTCCGTTTGGTAAAATTCGTTGACTTGAATTTGACCCTGCTTGTCTACGCTAAGCCCGGCGGCGGCGAGATTCAGGGAGTCCGTGTTCGCCATCCGCCCCATGGCGAAGAGCAACATATCGGTCACCACGCTCTTTCCGCTCTTTAAGCCCGTCACCACCCGCCCGCGCTCATCGATGGCGACATCCTCGAGCTCCTCCCCAAGGCGGACCGTCACGCCATTCGTCCGCATGTGATAGACGAGGGCTTGCACGATCTCCTGGTCGACGAACCGTAAGAGGTCCGTCCGGCGATCCAGCAAGGTTATCTTGATGCCGAAGGCCGCAAACATCGACGCGTACTCGCAGCCCACGACGCCGCCGCCCATGACGATCATGCTTTTGGGAATGGCCTCCGTAGAGAGGATCGAGTCGGAGTCACACACGGTCCGGTCATTGAAGGGAATGTTGCCGGGACGGCGCGGCCGCGACCCTGTCCCGATCACGACAAAGTCCGCCTTCAACAGGTCAACGTCGCCGTTTGCATTCGTTACTTGCAGGGTGTGCGCGTCGACGAATGACGCGACGCCATAGATGACCTCGATGCTGTTCCGGTCAAGCTGGTTGGCGATGACGTCCAACTCATGTTTGACGACCAGGTCCTTTCGCGCCATCAGGTCCCGCAAGGTCAAGCTCTTTTTGAGAGAGCACGAAATGCTGCGGAAGGAGCGGAGCTTAAATCCGTGCAGGTAAAATATTGTATCCTTCAGGGTTTTGCTCGGGAGCGTGCCGGTGTTGACGCACGTCCCGCCGAGGACAGATTCTTTTTCGATGACGGCAACGCGCTTTCGCAGCTTGGCCGCCTGGATTGCCGCCTTCTGCCCTGCGGGACCGCTGCCGATGACGAGCAGATCAAACTCACGCATGGCCGGGAGGGAGCGCGTCTCGGCGCGCCTGGGGTGGGCGGGTGAAATGGACAAAGGGCACGTCTGGAAGGTCATCTGGATGAAAATGAGGAGAGACCATTACGTGGATACTTATAGCCCTTGGTGGAGCAAAGGTCAAGAATTCTAGGCCTTAAGGAATTCCAGGATAAGACGGTTGACAAGATCTGGTTGTTCCCACATTGGAAGATGACCGGCATTCGGAATCATCGTCAACCGGGAGCCTGGAATCGAGCGGTGCAAACCTTCGCCGACGGCAGGTGGAAAAAAGCGATCGTTCTCGCCCCAGATTAGGAGTACAGGAGCGGAGACCTCACTTAGGCGAGGCGCAAAGTCTGTCTCCCAATGCTCAACCCGGCGGAGCGAGGACCACAGCGGCCAAGGTTTGCCATGGTCCTTTCGAAGGCGGTACGTCCGCTCGATCATGGCGGGAGTGACGTGTTGCGGGTCCCATATGATACCGCGCAGGAATTTTCGCAAGGCTCGCCGACCCAGCAACCGGTAGCCGAGGCCGAACAAAAATCCCATCCGCAGCTTCCACAACCACTTTAAGTGTGACCCGCGAGCTTGCTTGAGCACCTGAGCCGGAAAGCCGGAGATCAATACCATGCGGCGCACTCTCTCAGGACGCGCTATTGCCATTGCCAGAACGAGGCCGCAGCCCATCGAGTTTCCGACAAAGTCCGCGCGCTCGATGCCGACGGTTGTGAGAAAGCCTTCCAACCAGTTGAGATAGGTGACAGGGGTATAGGCTATGCGCGGCTTCGCCGACACGCCATGACCGATTAAATCGGGAACAAAAACAGTAAATCGTTTCCCAAGCGCTTCGATCTGGCGCTCCCAATTCCACATGGCGCCTGCATAACCGTGCAACAGCACGAGTGGCGGACCTTCACCGAACCTGACAAAGGCCGTCGTGTGACCATCGGCGGAAACAGTCTGAATCGGATAGCGGTCGAGGGGATAGGTAAAAATGGGGTCGGAGTCGATTAATCGAGCCACTGAGATTGCCAGAAGCGGGGAAAAGTCTCACCCCACAGGATGGACGACAGATTAATCGACACTGACCCGGTGTTCATTCGATGACGAGCAGCGTTTCGTCCGGCTTGATGTCGTCGCCTTCTCTCACGTAGAGGGTTTTCACAGTGCCGGCGATGGGCGCGTGCACCTGGTTTTCCATTTTCATCGCTTCCACAATCAGCACCAGGTCATCCTTTTTCACGACCTGGCCCTCTGTGACCGCCACTCGGACAACTTTGCCGGGCATAGGGGTGGCGACATCACCAGGCGCTTTGGGTTTGGGCCGGCGCGGAGTTTTGGGTCCTCCGGTTTCGGGGGCTTCGGGGGCGCCGGTCAGGACCTCGACCAATGGCTCCAGATGCACTTCTTCCAGGCGGTCGTTGACCTTGATGTAGTACGGCTTGGTGCCATCCGCTTTTCGGCCGGACCCTGATACCTTGATGTGATAGCTTTCGCCATGGACGGTGACCTTGAACTCAAGCGGCGCCAGCTTCAACTCATGAGCCACTGCGGGCCCTGTGGTTGGCAGGGGCGCCAAGGGTTCCGGTGTGAG
>VBON01000177.1 GCA_005877525.1 Nitrospirota bacterium | reverse complement strand
GCTGTGAGGATTCAGGTCGGTTCCAAGAGCGATGTTGGCCGGCGGCGATCTCAGAATGAGGATAGTCTTTGCGTTGATCGGCGGCTGGGTCTCTTCGTCGTCTGCGACGGTATGGGCGGACACAACGCCGGCGAGGTCGCCAGCCGATTGGCGTGTGACATTGTTCGGGAACATGTTCGGGAGGCGCTCCAGCGGGCCGATCTTCCCTTCGTGGGACAGTATGATCCGAGATTTTCCGCAAGCACAAACCGCCTGGCAAGCGCTGTGCGTTTCGCGAATGACGTCGTGTACCGGGCTGCCAACAGTCGTCTGGACTACGAGGGCTGGACGGCGTGGTCGTCTCCATTGCGCACGTTGGTGACAGTCGCGTGTACCTGGTTCGGGCCGGCAACCTCAGGAAATTAACCGAGGACCATTCTCTGGTCGCCGAGCAGGTGCAACGGGGATTGCTGACAGAGGAGCAGGCCGAGCATTCCCCGCAGAAAAACAGTATTACCAAAGCGATCGGCATAGAAGCCACGATCGAACCGACTCTGAGCGAGTTGACGCTCGTTCCGGGAGATTGTCTCTTGTTGTGTTCGGATGGCCTCACCAGGGGCGTCAGACCGGAGCAGATTCTTGACGCAATTCGCGCAGCGCCGGATCCTCAGATCGCTTCAGACGAACTGGTCGCCTTGGCCAATCAGGCTGGCGGCGAGGACAACACGACCGTGGTTGTGATCATGACCCGGCTAGGAGCTGGGCGCGGTGGCGGCGGCTGTCGACCTGGATGAGGAGTTAACGAAAGGATCTGCCAGGTCGTTTACAGTTGCTGACTAGTGGTCCCTTCGCGCGCCGCGCGGATTTTTAGAACCAAGTCTTCGAGGTCGAACGGTTTGCGCAGCAAGACCATTTCATTCGTGAGGCCGTGTTGCTGCAAGTATTCGGGAACATACCCCGACATAAAGAGCACTTTCATGGCGGGGCGGATAATGCGAGCCCGTTTGGCCAACTCGATTCCGTTCATCTGTGGCATAATGATGTCGGTGATCATGAGATGGATGACATCCGAGTAATCCGTGCAAATCGCGAGTGCTTGATAGCCGTCGTGGGCCTCGATGACCAGATATCGGTTGAGACCCAGCAGATTGCGAACTACCTCGAGTACCGGCTCTTCATCTTCAACTAGAAGAATTGTTTCCAAAACTCCCCCTGCTCTCACACCCTTTTGAAAAATGGTGCGTCGAATGACAGCGTCTCAGGGTCGTCAACTGATAGGATGAAAAAGCCGGGACGAAGGTTAAAACAAATTGTTAGGCAAGGCTTGGACCGGTATGGCGAGCCAGAAGATTGGCGATCTTGCGGGCATAGGGGGTCTGCGGTGCTTGATCCTGGATGTGCTGGTAAATCCGCCGCAGCCGGTCGGCTTCATTCTTAAAACGGTTTGAGGGAGTAACGACCCGGGCCGCCGCTCGTTTTTTCACCGCTACACGCTCGGACTCCTGAGCGATCACGAGAAACTGGACGACATCTTCCCAGGCGATATGACCACTACGGCGGGGATCGGTCCGCTCACTATGCCGAAAAAAAGGCGAAATATTCCAGATAATCTCCTGAAGAGGGCTCAGGCGTTTTAGGGACGGAGACAGCCGCAGCACGTGTTTGGATCGCTTGGCTAACAGCTCCTCGACGAACAGGAGCAGGGACCGGGATGTGTGACGGGACAGCAAGAAGCGCTGGCATAAACGTTTCAGCTGCCTGATCCGCCGTTGTTCGGTCTCTTTTTGTGAAGCCCGATCCAACGACTTCTGAGAGTCGGATGGAGGGCCAGGCGGTGGGCTCAGCCGATCGCCTGCGGCAAGTTCCCGCAGCCGCGCCATCCGTTGCTCTGCAGGCAACGTATCCATCGCGCGGAGGGTGCGCTCCAACTGGAGAAACACCTGTTCTCGGCGGCTCACTTCAATTTGGTTGGCGGCCTGAATGACGCAGTCCTTTCCGTGTTTCAGCGGTTGTCTGTGGCTTAGGCCGTGGCTAAGAAACCTGCCGCATGAAGTTGGAGCGGCGTCAGATTCGGAAGTCGACGATGCCCAAGAACCCTCATTATAGCGTTTCCCGCTTCCCGCCGTCAACCTCATGTAAAGGCTTGCTTGTCTTAATGATTTGTGGTAGCGTCTAAGTGCGCTTCATCGTTGAAGGGTCTGCGATGGGGCGCTGTACAGAAAGACCCATCGCGATAGTGCCTTGCAGTAGGGATTTGATCGGTAAAGCCTGCCCTGAAGACGTTTCCTTCGCTTCGCCTTCGGTGCTCATCTGAGCCCTGTCACTCCTTACTTCCAAGATAGCATCGCATCACGAAGGAGAAGTCGGATGAGTATTAAGTTGTATGTAGGCGGACTGCCATATTCGGTCACAGAGCAGCAATTGCAAGAGCTGTTCTCACAGCAGGGCGCTGTTACCTCGGCCAAAGTCATCACCGATAGGGTGACCGGTCAGGCTCGGGGTTTCGGCTTTGTCGAGATGGCGACCTCGGAAGAGGCCCAGAAGGCAATTGCCTCGCTGAATGGCACCCAAATGGGCGGCAGGACGATCACAGTCAATGAAGCCCGTCCCCAAGAAAAACGTACCGGTGGGGGTGGAATGGGCGAGCGTGGAGGCAGCGGCGCGCGCTGGTAATCTGTGCTAGAATAACAGTTGTCGGGCAGGATCCATATGGATCTCTGCCCGGCTCTTCACCTTCGACCTTGGGAGGTTCGAATTCCAAGACCAGGAAAAGCTACTCTCGCCAAGCGTGATCGCGAGCGAGCGAAGCAAGCCAAGCAGAAAGAAAAAGAGGAACGACGCGCGCAGCGCAAGGCTGAGAAAGCGGCGGTTCCTCCCCCTCGGAGGGATGGAGGAGAAGACCCGGATTTAGCCGGTATGGTTCCAGGACCCCAACCTCCTCTTTTCTGACCGTGCCTATCTTTCCGCCTGCGCTGATACCGGTGTGTCTTGGGGCCAAACCTAAGAGTGTCAAAAAGCCGACAAGCCTTGCCCGACTTTGACATGCAAAAGTTTTTGCCCACTGTTCTTACTTTCTAAGCCCTCAAATTTGTTCTTTATCACCGGTACACCTCGCCTTGGAACCCCTCCTAATCCTTGGCATAGGCATTGCCTTATTAACAGAGGCTCGACTGTAGCCTAGCGATTAGAGTTGTGAAATGAGACCTGACATTTCAACGTCGCCCAGGACGAACTTGTTCATTGCCTTGGAGCGATCCTCTGTGACGAACAAACCTTCAGCAAGAGGCCGCGGTTATCGGCAAGGCGTCTCTATGCTCCGAGGGCTCGGTGGCCTTGCCCTGATCCTCCTAGCAGCCTGCGCGCCGGATTACGTGTATATTCAAGCCGGGAAGTCCGAACAGGATGTGAGGCGGGATTACATCGGCTGCGCGGAACAGCAGTTCAAGGTCTCGAACAATACCACCGAATGCATGGAGAGGCAGGGATATCACGTCGTCAAAATCGAGGAAGCTTCGCATCCAGACGAGAAGGCTCGCCCTGGACCCGCTTCACGCGCGTTCCTCCTATAA
>VBON01000176.1:2973-4996 GCA_005877525.1 Nitrospirota bacterium | reverse complement strand
GAGGTGCGTCGGCTCGGTGTCCCGGCGGTTGTGCTCTTTGGGATCCCGGCCGGCAAGGATGAAACCGGCAGCCAGGCCTGGTCGGCGGATGGAGTCGTTCCGCGCGCCATCGCCGCGCTGAAGGACCACGTACCCGGGTTGGTGATCATTACCGATGTCTGCATCGATGAATACACCAGCCATGGGCACTGCGGGCTGGTGAAGGACGGACGTATTCTGAACGATGAGACCCTGGATTGCCTGCGGAAGATGGCGCTCACTCACGCGCGCGCAGGCGCTGATATGGTGGCTCCTTCCGATATGATGGACGGCCGGGTCGGTGCGATTCGCGGGGCGTTGGATGCCGAGGGCTTTGACCAGGTCGCGATTCTGGCGTACGCGGCCAAGTTCGCGTCGTGTTTTTATGCCCCCTTTCGGGAGGCGGCGGACTCGGCACCGGCGTTCGGCGACCGCCAGTCCTACCAGATGGATCCAGCCAATTTCCGGGAAGCCCTTAAGGAGATCAAGTTGGATATCGACGAGGGCGCCGACATTATCATGGTCAAGCCCGCGCTTCCTTATCTCGACGTGATCCGGGCGGCCCGCCTGGCGTTCGATCAGCCAATCGCCGCGTATCAAGTGAGCGGGGAGTACAGTATGATCAAAGCAGCGGCCCAGAAGGGCTGGCTCGATGAACGCCGGGCTATGCTTGAGAGCCTCATTGCGATTCGTAGAGCCGGCGCCGATTTGATTGTGACCTACTTCGCCAAGGAGGCCGCGCAGGTCGTATCACGATGAAGGTGCTCCAGCGCCTCCAGGACACTGCCGGACTGCCTTTCCCCATTGTCACCATCGGGAATTTCGACGGCCTGCATCTGGGACACCGGGCCGTTCTGAAGCTTGTCAAGCAGCGAGCCCAAGACTTGAACGGGACGGTCATTGTCTTGACCTTTGACCCCCACCCGCTTCGGGTATTGGCGCCGGAAGTCGAGCTCAAGTTTCTAAGCGATCCCACGGAGAAGCTGGCGTTGCTCCAGGAAGCTGGCGTCGATGTGGTCGTTCGCCTGCCGTTCACCCCGCAATTCGCCGCTCAAACACCGGAAGAATTTATGCGGGATGTGTTGAGCAAGGAACTGGGGTCCAAGGAACTCTACGTCGGTCAGAACTTTCGCTTTGGTCAAGGACGTCGCGGAACGATCGAGACTCTTCTCGAAGCCGCGCCGCGGCTTGGCTTTACGGTACGCGCCATTTCGCCGGTCGTGGTGAACGGCGTGCCGGTCAGCTCCACGCGGATTCGAGATCTCCTGCAGTCGGGGGCCGTCGCGGATGCGGCCGCCATGTTGGGACGGCCCTATGTTCTCGAAGGCAGAGTCATTCGAGGAGACGGACGGGGAGGCGAACTTGGCTATCCGACGGCCAACATGCTACCGCCGCAGGGCCGTGTCCTGCCCGCGGACGGCGTCTATGCCGCCGAGGTCCAACTTGATGCGCAGCTCTTTCCGGGGGTGAGCTATATTGGCAGCCGCCCGACCTTCGGCTCGGGAGCACGTCTGATCGAGGTCCATCTGTTGGCCGGTGCCCAGGATCTGTACGAACGGGAGATCGGTGTATCGTTTCACGCGCGGTTGCGGGAGGATATGGTATTTGATTCGCCGGCTCAGTTGGCGCGCCAGATCGCTGTGGATGTGGGCATGACCCGTGAGGTCTTGCGAGGTTTATCGCCGATGCACACGCGCGTGAGCTTAAGGTAACTCCATGGCGACAATTGCCGCACGCCGTCAGCATGCGTTTGTTCGAGGCGTCGGTGTCGAGATGCAACGGCAAGGACTGATCCCCGCGAATGCTAGAGTACTCGTGGCGGTCTCGGGAGGCCCGGACTCGGTGGGCCTTCTCGCGGTCTTGCAGGAACTCGGGCACAGCCGGCATATTCCAGGGCTCGTGCTGCATGTAGCACATATGAACTATTGCCTGCGCGGCAGGGAATCGGACGAGGATGCAGCGTTCGTTAGCCGGCTCGGTACCCAATGCGGTATCCCGGTGCATG
>VBON01000176.1:0-2762 GCA_005877525.1 Nitrospirota bacterium | reverse complement strand
GCGAAGGAAGGATTATTCGGCCCTTGCTCCATGTCCGGCGCCCTGAAATCCTTGACTATCTGGCCACCCGTGCCCTGACCTATCGCAGCGACAGCTCAAATGCCACGAGAATTTATCAGCGCAACCGCATTCGGCACGATCTGCTTCCGCAGCTACAGGCCTTTAATCCCCGACTCGTGGAGGCGTTCGCCCGTACGGCTGAGCTTCTCCGGGAGGAAGCGGCGTTGTTGGAAGAGGTTGAGCAAGCTCGGTGGTCCGCGATCCTGATTGAGTCGACCCCCGGTCGCGTGGTCTTGGATGCTGAAGGATTCGCGCAGGCTCCTGTGGCCCTGCAGCGGCGCTTGGTGCGCCGAGCCTGGAAGGCCGTCCGGGGGAATTCCACAGGGCTCACGTATCGCCACGTCGCGTCGGTGCTTCGGCAATTTGTTGAGAGGACCGGCGAGGCGAGCATGAATCTGCCGGGAGGAATTTGTGCCGGCAGGCTGGGTAATGGTGTCATCATGGAGTCCGATAACCGGCAGACCATGGATGATGATCCGCCTTGGGAAGCAGGTGTTCCTTTGCCGGTGCCGGGCTCTGTCGCGCTTGGTCAAGGCCGGCGTGTGCGGGCCGAAGTCGCTACTCACAGCCCGGAGGCCGAAGACGCTGGCCCTGACCGAATGAGCTTTACAATGTGTGCTGATGTGTCCCAGACCACGCTGATTGTCAGGAGACGTCAGCCGGGGGACTGGTTTTGCCCGACCGGCATGGCAGGGCGTAAAAAAAAGCTCCAGGATTTCTTTGTGGATCAGAAAGTGCCCCGGCGCCGGCGAGACCAGGTGCCTCTTGTCGTCGCGCCCGGCGGAATTGTCTGGGTGGGCGGCTATCGCGGCGATGAGCGGTTTCGCCTGCGATCCCACACTTCGAGGAGTGTCCGATTGTTTTTGGAGGAAGACGAGTAGGGTGGACGAGATTTTTGGGAAGCCCATTTTGACGCAGGAGGAGGTGCGAACGCGCGTGCGGGAACTGGGGCGGCAAATTACCTTGGATTACGCGCAGAAGGATTTGCTGATGATCGGGATTCTCAAAGGTGCCTTTGCATTTTACGCCGATCTTGCCCGCGCGATCGGCCTCCCACTGCGCGTGGATTTTCTTGTCGCCTCCAGCAATGACAAGAAAATGACTGAGGATATGAATCTCCTGTCGGCACTGACCGAAGAGGTAACCGGTCGCGACGTCCTGCTTGTTGAGGACATCGTGGACTCCGGCCGGACCGTCCAGTACCTGAAGCAAATGTTTGGCCGCCGACAGCCGAAATCACTGAAGGTCTGTGCGTTGCTTAATAAGCCTGAGCGACGCGCGGTCGAGGTCACGGTGGACTATGTGGGCTTTGACATCCCCAACAAATTCGTCATCGGCTATGGACTGGACTATCAGCAGAAATACCGTAACCTTCCGTATTTAGCCGTGCTCGAGCAGGTCGATAAAGTTGAGGAAGAAAGCTAGGAAAACCAGGCTTCTCTATCTCTCCGCAATTCTGGAAGATCCGTGAATAAGCAGAGATGTCATATTGTCTCAGATGTGGCCGATATGTTACTATGCAAATATTGTGAGGAGAAGGGATGAATTCCCGCGCTAAGAACTTGATTTTTTGGGTCGTTGTCGGCCTCTTCATGATTTTGCTGTTTAATCTCTTCAGCATTCCAGGCCAATCCCCTGACGAAGACATCAAGTTTAGCGACTTTATCTCCAAGGTGGAACGCGGCGAGATCAGCGAGGTCACCATTCGGGGGAACAATATCAACGGGATTCTAAAAGACGGCCGCTCCTTCAAGACATACGCCGTGGAATATCCCGACTTGGTGGATACACTTCGAAAGAGCAATGTGACGATCGTCGCCAAGCCGCCGGAGGATAACCCCTGGTACATCACATTCCTGTTTCAGTGGGCGCCCTTCATCCTGTTTATCGGCCTGTGGTTCTTTTTGATGCGGCAGATGCAGGTCGGAGGCAACAAGGCCCTGTCCTTCGGCCGTAGTCGCGCGCGTCTCCTCACAGAAGATCGGAAGAAAGTGACGTTTTCAGACGTGGCGGGGATTGATGAGGCCAAGGAGGAAGTAGTCGAAATCATCGAATTCCTTAAGGACCCGCATAAATTTCAGAAGCTGGGCGGTCGGATTCCCAAGGGTGTGTTGATCGTCGGACCTCCTGGCACGGGCAAGACCTTGCTCGCCAAGGCCATCGCCGGCGAAGCGGGCGTTCCGTTTTTCAGTATCAGCGGATCGGACTTTGTCGAAATGTTTGTAGGAGTAGGCGCTTCCCGGGTACGCGATCTGTTCGAGCAGGGCAAGAAGCACGCCCCATGCATCATTTTCATCGACGAGATCGATGCTGTTGGTCGGCTACGCGGCGCGGGTCTCGGCGGCGGACACGATGAGCGCGAGCAGACCCTCAATCAACTCCTCGTCGAGATGGATGGTTTCGACACGACGGAAGGCGTGATCCTCATCGCGGCGACGAACCGCCCCGATGTTCTGGACCCGGCGCTGTTGCGTCCCGGTCGTTTTGACCGCCAAATCACCGTCAATCGTCCGGATGTGCGGGGGCGGACCGAGATACTGAAAGTGCACACGAAGAAAGTGCCGCTCTCGAAGGATGTCGATCTCGAGATCATTTCACGTGGGACACCAGGATTTTCTGGGGCGGACCTCGAAAATCTCGTGAATGAGGCGGCATTGCTTGCGGCACGGCTGAACAAAACGATGGTGGAGCTCAAAGACTTT
>VBON01000175.1 GCA_005877525.1 Nitrospirota bacterium | reverse complement strand
CAAGTTTGATCTGCATGTCGATAAATTCTGGATCGATTATTACGACAATGGAGCCGTGAAGTCGTACAACAGCACGCTCACCGTTATTGAGAATGGCGAAAAGAAGGTCACGAAAACCATCACGGTGAACGATCCGTTGGTGTACAAAGGCATCTGGTTCTACCAGTCCAGCTACGGGGACTCCTGGGACCGCGTGGAAAAGGCCCGAGTCGTCGTCAAGGACAAGGTGACGGACAAAGTGGTCGGCGAGGCGATTCTGGACTGGCAGAAAGAGCAAACCCTCAAGGATCTCGGACTCAAACTGCAGCTCACCGACTTTGTCGCGGACTTCGGCTTTGATACGAAGGACCGTCGCGTGTATTCCAAGACCGTGGAGCATGGAAATCCGGCGATCAAGCTCGCAATCACGGAGCGCGATCAGTCCCTCCCGGCGCCATGGATCTTCTACAACTATCCCGACCTTTTCGAGATCCAGGGTTCGAAGTACAAGTTCGAGCTGACCGGGTATCTGACCAAGAAGTTCACGGGACTTCAGATTGCTCGAGATCCGGGCGTTCTGATCGTGTGGATCGGCTCGACGCTATTGGTGGTGGGCGTCATGCTCTCGGCGACCATCTACCACCGGCGCGTGTGGGCGAAGATTGTACCTGCGGCGAGTGGCGTCACCGTCTATCTCGGCGGCACTGCATACAAAGGGCAGATTGACTTCGACCGTGAATTTCAGAAGCTTGCTGAGCGCGTGAAAGACCTCGGTCAGCGTTCAACGTAAGGGGGGACTATGTTCCGTTCGCTATTTCTTTTTGATGTGACCTTTTGGCTCTACCTCGCCGCCGTCTGCCTGTACTTTGGCTATATCCTTGCCTCGCGACCAGCTCTGGTGACGGCGGCTGCGGGCCACCCGACAGCCGAGTCGGGGGATGCCGGCTGGGCCGAGCCACTCGGGCAGCTTGCCACGTGGGTCACATTGTTCGGTCTTGTCGTGAACGGGCTTGCCTTAGGGACCCGTGCCTACGAACGGATGCAGCTCTCGGGGACATTTGCGCCGTGGTCTAATCAATTTGAGGCGATGTCGTACGTTTCGTTTGCGATCATCGCCGGCTATCTCGTGATGGAGTTAAAGTACAAGATCAAGTCCATCGGCGTCTTCGTGGTCTCCATCGGATTCATCGCGATGGGTGCGGCCTCTCTGTTGCCGTACCGCTACCAGACGGCTGAGCCGCTCGTGCCGGCGCTGAACAGTTACTGGATTTATATACATGTTTCAGTCACGTTGACCAGTTATGCCGCTTTCGCGATGGCCGGAGGCTTGGGCGTGATGTATCTGCTGAAGGAACGGGCGGAGCAGCGGGGCGTCGCGGCGACCTCCATCTACGCCACGTTTCCCAGCCTCGAAAAGATTGATGAGTTGGGATACAAGGCCGTTATGGTGGGTTTCCCGCTCTTGGCCTTTGGCACGATCTTGGGCGCAATGTGGGCCAATTATGCTTGGGGTGGCTACTGGTCCTGGGATCCGAAAGAGACGTGGGCGCTGATCGTATGGTTGATTTACGGCGCCTACATCCATGCTCGGATGAACCGCGGGTGGGAAGGCCACCGGGCGGCAGTGTATCAGGTCTTCGGACTTCTGATGGTGATCTTTTGCTTCTGGGGCGTGAACTTTCTGTTGTCTGGGCTGCACGCCTATGCCTGAGACGAATGCGAACACGGGCACGCCCGGGCTGGTTTCGCCCGAGACCGCTCGTCCGAAAATCCCGGCCGCTTCTCCGATCAGGCGACGCCTGATCGTCAATCTTGGAGGCCTGGCGATCCTTGCGCTCGCGTTCGGCGTCGTGTGGCTGCAAAGCTCCAAGTACGAGCCGCTGACAGTGGGCATGGTAGCACCCGATTTCAGCCTTCCGGATTTGGAAGGCAAGACTCGACGGCTGTCGGATTATCGAGGCAAGGTAGTGCTGTTGAATTTCTGGGCCACCTGGTGCAAGCCTTGCAAGGAAGAAATGCCGTCGATGGAAATCCTCTGGGACAATTTCAAGTCTGAAGATTTTGTCTTGTTGGCGATCAGCATGGACAGGGTTACGACCAAGAAGGACATTCCCCCCTTTATTGAAAGCATGAGGCTGACTTTTCCGATTCTCACCGATTCATGGGGCCAAACCGACAAACGGTATAAGTTAATGGGGGTGCCGGAGACCTACATCATCGACCAGAAGGGTATTCTCCGTGAGAAGGTGATTGGGCCGCGT
>VBON01000173.1 GCA_005877525.1 Nitrospirota bacterium | reverse complement strand
ATAGGAACGTGATTCGCTGCGAGAGCGCCGGCCGGCCTGCGCGCGACAGATCCCGCTCCCGGTTCAGGGCAAACAGACGTTCCTCGTGTCGGTCGCCATGCTTGCCGTGAAGCTCAGCCCAATCCGGCGGCGCCCCGTCCAATGCCTCGAAGAACTTCTCAATCGCGACCGGGTCGTGGAGAAGGTACGTGCCTTTGGGCAGAAACGGTTGGATGTCCTGCGTTTTGGCGACGAGCAAAAGCTGCGATGCAGGTATGTCTTCGCCAGACGCCCCAGTGAACGCAATGAGGAGTCCGAGCAGAACTGTTATGGTTAGTTTGGACACGCTTCGAGCATACAACAATCGCGGCGGGTCTTTGGCATGGAAACGAAAGAAGCTGGCCTGCCAGGGTGGCGCCGAGTGGGCACTCCGACCGCTGTCTTACCATCTTGCGAGAACTTTTTCGGGCGGGTGACGAAGAACGGGCGCCCAGGCGGAGCGCAGCGACTTGGGCTTCGGGAGCGAGCACCGTCTGGGCTGTTCAGAGACAGGCCCCGACTAGAAAAAGTTAGAGCTTTTCTTCGCCCTTGAGATACCGTCTAAATCTTCCCATCAGCTCGGCGCCGAGCGTGCCGCCTTCGGGCTTGGTGTGGGGGTCCTTGAAGTGTTGGCGAATTTCCTGCAGGCGCTTTTCCGCCTGCTCGTTTCCCTGCAGGCGCTTGGTTTTCTGCAGTGCGGTCTCGAATGCGTCGAACGTTAACTCCTGGTAGCCGAAGGCGCGGATGCGCTTGACCGCCTTCATCATGGCCTCGTTGCGGAACACTGTAAGATGCTCTGAATCAATTTCTCGCAGCCCTAACTTACGAGCACGGCGCTCGGCGGCTTTGCGGATGCCGCTGCGTACGAAATCCGGCGAGGTTAAAAGTCTCTTCCAGGCCTCATCACTCCATGTGATCGTCGTCTGCGGCGCATCCCAAATCGCCTTCAGCGCCTCTTCATCGATCACCGTGCGGCCTTGCTCACGCGCCAACTCTTCGGTGTCGCGCTTGAGCATATCGGTAACGAAGTCCATCGCGATCGCCGGTGCACTCGCAATTTTCTGCTGAAGCCGGGCTTGGGCGCCTGCAGTCCACGGCAGGGGAGCGGTGTCCGGAGATTTCTCATCGCCCAATGTCTCGACCTTTTTGAACAGCTCGACGTTGACTTCCATGTGGCCGCGCTCGCGGGCCGCTTCCTCGGCGATCTGTTTGATCATGGAGCGCATGAACTCGGGGACTGTCTCCAGTCGGGCTTTGGCCTCGGCCGTCCACGGCAACCGGCCGGCGGCCATGGCGCCCGCGGCCTCCTCAAAGCCCGCCTGGCCACCCATCTTGCCCATCATCTGCCCTTTGAACTGGGTGAGGATCTCCTCAGTGATCTCGCTGTAACCCAGCTCGCGGGCTTTTTTCTCCGCTAGCCGCTTGACCATGCCACGGAGAAAGACGGGAGCCCGCTCCATGCGCTTCAGCGCTTCAGCGGTCCACACGATTTCAGGTTCATTAATCTGTTGCTCAATGTCCGGCACGGTTGCTTCCTCTATGGCGGTCGGGACGTTACTTGTTGACGATCTCCCGGAGTTCTTTTCCCGCTTTAAAGAACGGCACCCGTTTCGCCGGGACCGCCACGGTCGCGCCCGTCTTCGGATTGCGACCTTCCTTCATCCGGCGGTTGCGCAGCCGAAAGCTTCCAAATCCCCGGATCTCAATTTTGTCGCCTCGCGCCAGGGCCGTGCGGATGCCGTTGAAGATCGTATTGACCACCACTTCAGCCTGGCGTTTCGTGAGGGTGGTGACTTGTTCCGACAACTTCTCAATAAGCTCTGCTTTTGTCATAGACTCCTCTCCTTAGAACGCTAGCAGATATTTCAAGTTGATGTTGGACGGCACGAGCGGCGCTATGCTTCCCGAGTAGAGTCCCTGCAGAAGGTCTCGCCAGGAGAAGCGCTTGTGAGTTTCGATCACCCGAGGCTCGCCGCTGATTCCGACCAGCCGCGCGGCAAGCTGTATCGCATCATGCAGATCGCCGAGTTCATCGACAAGGTTGACGGTTTGTGCCTGCTTTCCGGTAAAAATGCGGCCGTCCGCGAGAGTCTTGACCTGTTCCAGCTGGAGCGAGCGGCCGGTAGCTACAGCGTCAATAAACTGGGCGTGGACGTCATCCAGCACGGTTTGCAACAACGCGCGATCTTCCGGCGTCATTGCCCGGAAGGGAGAGGCCATATCTTTATGACGGCCGCTCTTAATGACGACACTTTGCACACCGAACTTTTCCAGCAGCCCCTTGACGTTCGCAAGTTCCATGATCACGCCGATGCTGCCCGTCAGCGTTCCTGGATTCGCGACAATTCTGTCGGTTGCCGCTGCAATATAGTAGCCCCCGGAGGCTGCCACATTCCCCATGGACGTGACCACCTTGATTTTCCCTTCGGCCTTGGTCTTGCGAACTTCCGCGAAAATTTCCTGGGACGGGACGACAGCACCGCCAGGGCTGTCGATGCGAAGCACGATGGCTTTGACGCTCGGATTGTCCCGGTAATGGCGCAACTCCTCGATGGTCTCACGTGAATCGAGAATGATCCCTTCGATCCGGATCACCGCCACTTTGTCGCCGCCGATCCACCCGCCTTCAGACAGGAAATTGCCGAGCAGAGACAAGGCGATGAACCCTATTCCGATCAGCGCTACGATCGTGAGCGCAGTACGGACCGGCCGCCGCTTGGGCCGAGGACTTGTGATTTCGTCGCTCATGAGCTCCGAACAGGACTACTCCTCCTGGTCGTTGTCGTCCCGTCGCTTGTTCTTCTTGGCGGCGCGCCCCAGTGACTGATCCACTTTGTCCTGACCGGCATGGAAGTCCTGCATCTGCTGGCGTTCGGTATCCCGGTGTTGCTCCCGTAGACTGAGAGCGATTTTCCGTTCTTCCTTATCGACCTTGATTACCTTGGCCTCAATGTCCTCACCGATCTTGAATTTATCCTCCATCCGCGTGTTCTGCTCCAACCCTAACTCGCTGACGTGGATGAGACCCTCGACGCCGCTGTCCAGTTCCACAAAGATGCCGAAGTCGGTGATCTTGTTAATTTTACCGTGCGCCAGATTGCCCACCTGATGCGCCTTTGGAATAGCCTCTTCCCAGGGATCGGATGTCAGCTGCTTGTATCCCAATGACAGCCGTTCCTTCTCCTTATCGATCTTGAGGACTGACCCTTCTTAAAGATTTCCGAAGGATGCTTGACGTGCTTGGTCCAGGACATATCGGAGATATGGATAAGCCCATCGATGCCCTCATCCAGGCCTACGAAGGCGCCGAAATCGGTCAGGCTTTTGATCTTGCCCTCGATCTTGGTCCCCAGCGGGTACTTGGTTTCGATCAAGTCCCATGGGTTCGGCGCGACCTGTTTCATGCCGAGAGAGATCTTGCGAGCCGTCTTCTTGAGGACAATGGCTTCCACCTGCTGACCCTTCTTAAAGATTTCCGAAGGATGCTTGACGTGCTTGGTCCAGGACATCTCGGAGACATGGACGAGCCCTTCGACGCCGGGTTCAAGTTCGATGAATGCGCCGTAATCGGTCAGGCTCACGACGCGCCCCGTGATCCTTGAGTTCACGGGATGCTTCGCGGCGATCCCGGTCCAGGGATCCGACCCTTTCTGCTTCAAGCCCAACGATACCCGCCCCGAGTCGCGATCGTAGCGAAGAACCATGACTTCCACGCGATCCCCGACCATAAACATTTCCGAAGGATGCCCGATTCGGCCCCAGGACATGTCGGTAATATGCAGCAGCCCATCGATTCCGCCCAGGTCCACAAACGCGCCGTACTCGGTGATGTTCTTGACGGTTCCGTTGACGATTTGGCCTTCCGTCAGATTCGAGAGCGTTCGCTGCCGGCGCTGATCGCGGGATTCCTCGAGCAACAGTCGGCGGGAGACCACGACATTACCTCGCCGGTGATTGATCTTGATGATCTTCATCGGAAAGCTCTTACCGATGAGCTGTTCGGGATCGCGAACAGGATGAAGATCAATCTGAGAGCCGGGGAGGAATGCCTTCACTCCGATGTCCACCATCATTCCGCCCTTGATGCGGCTGAGGACACGGCCTTCGACAATCTTCTCGTCCTTGAAGTTCCGTTCAAGTTCTTCCCAGACCTTCATTTTATCCGCTTTTTCCTTGGACAAAATGAGGTTGCCCTCGCTGTCCTCCCGTTCCTCGATATAAACCGGAAGCCGGGTCCCTGGGGTGAGCGTGCTCAGTTCCTGCGGATCGAATTCTTCGGCAGGAATGATGCCTTCCGATTTGTAGCCGATGTCCACGATCACCTTGTCCTTCTTCACCAAAATGACCGTGCCTTCGATCACAGAGCCTTCCTCAAAATTCTGAAAGGTCTGTTCGTACAGCGAGGCCATTTCGGCCTTCTCGGACGATCCCAGCTTCATCTTCTCAAGTGTTTCCATATACCGTTTCTGACTCCTCCAGCTCCACCGCCTGAAAAAACAGGGTTAAAGGGTTAACTGCTGATGCCTCTTACTTTCCGTTTCGGGACAAGGGGTCACGTGGAAACTCATTTCCCGACGAAGTTCTGCAATCCGGTCCATGACCTCTTGACTCATTTGTTGGTATATGACCTTCTTCGTGTCCTCGCTCTCTATCTCGAGTTCCGCGGAAAAATCCATGGGTTGCCCAAAGATCACCCTGATCGGTCGGACTCGGATCCAGCTCGCTCCCGGAGGAAGCGCTTCGTACGTTCCTTCGAGGAGAGCAGGCACTACCGGACAGCCCGCCGCCGCCGCTATCATACCGATCCCGGGTTTGCCGGGCTGAAGCCGCCCGTCCGGGGAGCGAGTTCCCTCCGGATAAATCACCACGACGCGACCAGCCTTGAGCCGGGCGACGGCTTCGTCAAAAGCTTTGCGGTCTACCCGCTCCCGACGGATTGGAATCCATCCCAGGTACCGTAGGATGGTGCCCACGATGCCCGAAAAAAGATCCATGCGGCCGATGAACGATGCCTGCCGCGGCAGGGCACACCCCAGAATCGGAATATCGAGATAACTGGAGTGGTTCGCTGCAATTAACACGCCGCCTGTTCTGGGGATATGATCTTGGCCCGAAACCTGCAGGCGGAATAACAATCGCGCGCCGGCCCTGACAATGATCCATACCGTCCAGTAGAGCACCATGTTCAGCGGCGATCGGCCGCCTTGTGTTCAATCACTCTCAACATGCGTTCGACGACGTCGTCTACCGACAACTGCGTCGTATCAATCACGACCGCGTCTTTCGCCGCTGCCAGTGGCGCGATCTCGCGGGTCTGGTCCCGGTCGTCGCGGGCATCGAGCGCGCGACGCGTTTCCTCCAGCCCTAGAGCCTTGTCCGACACCGGCAATTCCGCATGGCGCCGGCGCGCTCTCTCGGCGGCATCCGCCTGGAAAAAGAACTTGGCTTGCGCCTCCGGGAAAATCTTCGTGCCCAGATCTCGTCCTTCGGCCACGACTCCGGCCAAGTCGCTGCGCCGTCCGAAGGCCTGCTGGATCGGCCGCAGCTCTTCCCGAATATCCGGAAGCGCCGCGACTTGCGCCGCTGCGCGCGTGACCTCAGGGGTCCTAATCTCGCCGGTCAAGCGTCTGCCGTCCACTTCCACCTCCATCGCGCCGTCGGGCGTATGCACGATTTGAAGCCGGATGTTCCGGCTCAAGCGCTTCATTGCGGCCGGCACGGTCGGATCTGTCCCCGTGGCGAGCGCTTTCCAGGCGATCGCCCGGTAGAGCGCGCCCGTGTCCAAATAGATGTATCCGAGCTTTGCCGCTATTGCTCTGGCGACAGTGCTCTTCCCCGCCCCGGCCGGGCCGTCGATCGTCACGATCATGCCAAAATCACAAGCAGCAGCCGGGTGGAAGAAATCCTCGCGAAATGAAGAAGGTATTATTCACCCTTACCCCGAAGCTGTCAATAACCGCCTCAAATACTTATCAAAATCGGGAAATGAGGTCGAAATGCAGGCCACGTCTTCCACTCGTGTTTCACCTTGTGCTACGAGCCCGGCGATGGCCATCGTCATGGCCACTCGGTGGTCGCCATAGCTTTGGCAAACGGCCCCTTGCAGGGGGCGTCCCCCGGCGATGCGCAGGCCGTCCGGCCGTTCTTCCACCTCCGCTCCCAGGCGCCGCAACTCGGTTGCCACCGTCGCAATTCGATCGCTTTCCTTGACCCGTAGCTCCGCCGCTCCTGAGATGACGGTCTCGCCCTCGGCGCAGGCCGCAGCCAAACATAGGACGGGAAGCTCATCGATCGTTTCAGGAATCCGCTCAGGCCCGATGCGAATTGCGTGGAGCGGCGCATGGCGGACGCGAAGGTCCGCGACAGGTTCTCCTGCCTGGTCGCGTTGATTCAGCAACTCGATGTGCGCGCCCATCTCCCGCAAGCATGTCAGGATGCCTGTGCGTGTAGGATTGATGCCCACGCTTGAGATTGTCACATCTGAGTCCGGTACGATTGAAGCTGCCACGAGAAAGAATGCGGCCGCGGAGATGTCGCCGGCCACAACAATATCTTTCGCCTTATGAGCGGACTGACCGCGAACCGTGACGCGGTGACCCTCGCGCGATAAGGAGATGCCGAGGTACGCAAACATCCGCTCGGTATGGTCCCGAGATGAGCTCGGTTCCGTCACGCTTGTGGCGCCTTCGGCAAAGAGTCCCGCCAGCAGCACCGAGGATTTGACCTGTGCACTGGCGATCGGGGATAGGTGGTTGATGCCCCGAAGCCGCGCGCCGGTGATGGCGAGAGGAGCCAGATCTCCCCCACGGCGCCCCGCAATGGTTGCGCCCATCTGCCGCAGCGGTCCGACGATCCGCCCCATGGGCCGTCTTCTGACAGATTCGTCCCCCGTCAGGATCGAGAA
>VBON01000172.1 GCA_005877525.1 Nitrospirota bacterium | reverse complement strand
TTTCCTAACGAGCTCCCGCGCCAAGCTTTTCGCGTCTTGCTCGTCGCGGCAGTCCACTGTTATGCCGCTGTAGTTCACGTGCCACGCAGATGGCATCGGCACTTTCTTGAAGCTCGGTCCGTTCAATAGTGCAATGGCTGCGTAAGCATCTTCGCGAGACAACCGCGCAAGCGCGCGACCATCAACGACGGCAGGACCACGTTTCACACGGTCCCAGACGATCCATCCCCGCCCAGTATTTCCTTGCCGAACTAAGTAGCGGGGCATGGCAATTTTCTTGAGACTTCAGAGCTTAAGCGGTTGACTGACCGGGAGGTTCACTAGCATCGCCCATCAACTTGGTCTTGCGCTGGGTCCGCTTCTTTACCGTTCCCCGCCGAATATGTTGAGCAAGCGGTCGCGTGCGACCTGTCGCTCTCCCGGGCATCAATACGTCTGTGTCAAATAATCCACAATTTTGCCGACGTCCGCCTCATCGATTGGCGCACCGTAAACCTTGATCATCTTGGTCACCTCGGCCCGCCAGAAGTCTTCCTTGAATTTCGGACCCCGGGGCTGGGTCTGGACATAGTCGGCCGAATGGCACGCCGTGCAGTTGTTCTGCACGACCTCCAGATTGGGGCCCGGCTTGAATGTCGCCGTCTCGTTGGGAAGCTTGTACGAGACCGGCTTGGCGTCCGCTTCGGACGGAACTGAACCGCAGATGCCGATTGTCAGCCCCGCGAGGCTAGTCAGCGTCAGTGCGGCGAGTGTCGATAGCTTCATGGCCGGTCTCCTCAAGCCGCCGTGACGCGGACGGTTTCGACCACGTTGCGCAGGTAGCCCGCTCCGTTCCAGAGCGGCTCCATCGGCTGCGTCTCGCCGCCGTTGCTGGTCGCGCGCACCTTCAGCTCGTGCGCGCCGGCCGCCAGCCTGACCAGCATCTGCCATTCGCGGAAGGAGTATTTCCCCAGATCCTTGCCCAGGCTGGCCTGCGCCCAGGTTTTCCCGCCGTCGGTGGAGACGGCGACGTCCTTGATGCCCTTGCCGCCGTCGAATGCGATGCCCTTGAGCGTGGTCTGCGCGCCGGCTTTCAGCTTCGCGCCGTCCGCGACGCTGGTGATGAACGACCTTACCTTGAAGCGGTTGATCGGAATGGTGGCTTTTGGGGCTGTTCCGGGCTCCACACAATTGCAGTCGTTGTCGGGGATGCGATACGCGGTCTTCATCCAAAATCCGTCGAAGACATTGTCGATGACCGTGATTTCGTTGAGATGCTTCACCCAATAGGTGCCGTAATAGCCCGGGACGACGAGACGTAGCGGAAACCCGTTGAGGACGGGAAGATCAGCGCCGTTCATCGAATAGGCGAGCATGACCTCGCCGTCGCGCGCATGGTCGATGTCGAGCGCCTTGACGAAATCCGGAGTCTTGTCGGTCACGGGCCCGTCCATGCCGTTGAAGGTGACCTGGCGCGCACCCGGCTCGACGCCGGCCCTGTCGAGGACGGCCTTGAGCGGCACCCCCCTCCAGCGCGCATTGCCCATGGCGCCGTTCCCCAACTGCCCGCCTGCGACGCGGGGATTGAAGAATCCGCGGCTGTTGCCCGAGCACTGGTTGACCGCCACGATGTCAACGGCCGGCATCTTCTTAATGTCGCCCAGCGATAGTTTCATGGGCTTGTCGACCTTGCCTTGGATCCCGACCGAGAACGCGTCGGGATCGATGTTCAGCGGGACGTCCGCCAGATGGTACCGGACGAAAAACGCGTCGTTCGGCGTAATGACATTTGCATTGAAGACTGAGAATGGCGTTTCCAGCTGTGGCGGTCTGCTCGTCAGGCCGATCATCGGACGCTTTTGCGGATATTTGACGAGCGGCCGTTCCCCGTTCTCGAACGGCAGCGCTGCCGTGGCTGCAAATGCGCGCAAAGAGGGGGATGTCATTCCGGCACCGAGCGCCGCAATGGCAGCCCCGGAATGCTTTATGAGGCTCCGCCGGTCGATCATCGCATTTCTTCCTTGTCGATTGGTCGCCGCCCACGACGATGCGGTGCCGCCTTGAAGCTCCCAGCCGTCGGCGCCCCGTTCGCCTCTACCTACAAGGAGTCCCGATAACCGGCAGCCGACACGTGCGTCAAGGCGGAAGATCGGGCCGCAGCGGATATCTTTTCTGGTGACATTCTTGCGAGTCTAACGTGCCGCCGCCTGTTCCGCCTTAGACTCGGCGAGAATTTTTATGAATCTGGCGAAAAGCATTTCCCGTTCTTTGGTGGAGAGCGTCTTCCGACCGGACGAAGAGGCGTAGTTCTCCATAAATTTCTCGAATGCCAGCCTCAGCTCGGGAGAGGATTGGCCCACCGTGCTGTCTGGATTGGCGGAGACGGCTTGATTTCGGTGGGCGGCAAGCCATTCAGCCGCGGGTTTAAATCGCACCCAGCCAGGCATTTCGGCCGAAAGATTGACTTCGCGCCACTTGGGATGCCTCGACGGGGTGTTGAATTGATCGATCTTGTTGAAAAACGCGTCGACGAATTTGGCGACCCTCTTGTACCGCGGAGAATTCTCCGGCCAAGTATAGGCGACAAGCAATGCCCGGTTCGCAATGGTCGGGACAGTGGTCCCCTCGGCAATCAGGTTCGGATAGTTTTGATGGGTGATCTCTGCGGGAAGATAATTTGCGAACAAATCGCGCAGGTCATGATTTTGCAAGCTTTCCTGATCGAGCGGGAGGAAATGCACGCCGTCTTCCTTCTTCACCTTCGCCAGGGTGGCCTGCGGCGCTCCCGTGAGGATGATCATTGCCGAGATTTCTCCCGACATCAGCCTCTTAATTGCTTCATCGTTGTCGTAGTAAGAGCGCTGCACGGGAATATTGAGCGCATTGAAAACGGTGTCGGCGGTCACTTCGGTCTGGCTGTCCTTCAGGTTGAAGTTGA
>VBON01000171.1 GCA_005877525.1 Nitrospirota bacterium | reverse complement strand
CGGCCGCTTCGGTATGGCGGAGGAAACGGGGCGCGACATCAATGAGGCGATCCTTCGTGGCGTGCGGAAAGGCATGGGGATCGGCGAAGCGGTCGGGACCTGGATCGAGGAGCACACACTTCCGAACAGAAAAACGAGTCTGCTCGCCGCCGGAGTCCGCGCGGGCATTCCGGTCACGGTCCATGTCGCGGTCGGTACCGATATCATTCACATGCATCCCGCGGTGGATGGGGCGGCGCTCGGCGAGGGATCGCTGAGAGACTTCCGGACGTTTGCAGCGGTCGTCGCCGGGCTGGATGGCGGCGTCTATTTGAACCTCGGCTCGGCGGTGATTATGCCGGAGGTCTTTCTGAAAGCGCTCACGCTGGCCCGCAATCTCGGCTATACGGTCAATCGTCTCACCACGGTGAACATGGATTTCCTGCCGTCCTATCGGCCACAGACCAATGTGCTGCGACGTCCCACGCAAAAAGGCGGCAAGGGTCATCTGCTGGTCGGACACCACGAGATCATGTTTCCATTGCTTGCGGCCGCCGTGCTCGAGCGCTTGCATGCAGCCAACAGGTCCAGTCGCTGATCGAGTGGACGGCGAAGAGCGCAAACAACTCGTCAAGTCTGCGGGCGTCATCGGGATCGCTACCTTCTCCAGCCGGATCCTCGGCTTCATCCGGGACATCGTGCTTGCCCGACTGTTCGGCGCCAGTGCGGCCGCTGATGCCTTCTTCGTCGCTTATCGGATCCCAAGCCTTTTGCGGGAGCTGTTCGCCGAAGGCTCGATGTCCGCGGCATTCATTCCGATCTTCAGCGAATATTTGGCCCGCCGCTCTCATCGGGACGCCTGGGAACTGGCCAGCGCCGCGTTCACAACTTTATTGACTGTTCTCACCGGCGTCAGTGTGCTTGGTATTGTGATTGCCCCATGGCTGGTCCCACTTATCGCGCCGGGATTCGGCAACGATCCCGGCAAGCTCGCGCTGACTACCCTGCTGACCCAGATCATGTTCCCGTATCTCTTGTTTATCGGGCTCTCGGCCCTTGCGATGGGCGTGCTGAATTCTATTCGAAGCTTCGCGGCTCCGGCGTTCTCGCCGGTTATGTTCAACGTCGTCATTATTACGTCAGCCCTGCTGCTCGCCCCTCTGTTTTCGCAGCCTATCCTGGCAGTCGCCGGCGGTGTTGTCGTCGGTGGTCTTATGCAATTTCTGATTCAGCTCCCGGCACTGCGCAAAGCCGGGTTGCTCTTTGGTTGGCGGTCTGACCCTGGCCATGAGGGCGTCCGCCGGGTCGGTCGCTTGATGGCGCCGGCTTTGATCGGCCTCTCGGTAACGCAAATCAATATTCTCGTCGGTACGATCCTCGCCTCCTACTTTCCGGGCGGGCCGACATACCTCTTCTACGGCATGCGTCTGATTCAGTTTCCGCTGGGCGTCTTTGGTGTCGCGCTGGCAACGGCGGTGCTGCCCTCACTCGCAACCCAGGCCGCGAAGGGCAACCTTGACGAGCTGCGCGAGACTCTAGGGTTCGGTCTGCGGCTGATCTTTTTCATTATCTTCCCGGCGATGATAGGCTTAATTTTGCTGCGGACTCCAATTGTGCACCTGTTCTTCGAGCACGGGCGCTTTTCTTCAGCCGATACCGCCGGGACCGCTTCGGTAGTGCTGGCCTATGCGATCGGCCTGTGGGCGTTTGCGGGTGTTCGAATCATCGTGGCGGCTTTTTATGCTCTTCAGGATACGCGGACGCCGGTGATGGTGGCAGCGATCGCGCTCGCCGGAAATATCCTGCTGTCCTTAATCTTGATGCGGCCGCTCGCGTATACAGGCTTGGCCTTGGCGACCGCACTCTCGGCGATGGTGAATATGGGGCTGTTGGTCGTGTTCCTTGTACGACGGCTTCGGCCGCTTCGGTGGCAGGGCATCCTTCGTAGTTACCTTCGGGTGATCGTGGCGTCCGTGCCCATCATCGCCGCCTGTCTCTGGGTCGCAAGTTTAGCCGTCTGGATGCAACCGGCGGCCTGGATTGCCAAAGGCGTAATGCTGCTGGTCGGTATTGGCCTGAGTGTCGCGGGGTACGTCACGGCCCATACGTTATTAGGTTCGAGCGAAATGGAGTTCTTGTGGGGATTGATGAAGCGAAAGATGGGCGCGACGGCTTAGAAAGGGAGGACGAGCTGTGAACATGAACGTTAATCGATGCTTCGCGCTGCTCGTGTTCCTTGTCACGGTCGGCGGTGGAGAATGTTTGGGGGCGACGGAGCGCTATAACGTTGATGCCGATCATTCGATTGTCGGGTTCAGCGTGGCCCACATGGTGATCTCCAAGACGACCGGGCGATTCACCGACTATACAGGCTTCATTGAAATGGACCCCGACGGCAAGACCGTCAGGGCGATTGAAGCGGTAATCAAGACCGCCTCTGTCGATACCAATCACCAGAAGCGCGATACGCATCTGCGAAGCCCGGACTTTTTCAATGTCGAAAAGTACCCGGCGATGATCTACAAGATGACATCCTACGAGAAGCAAGGCGACCAATATGTGGCCATCGGAGATTTGACGCTCCTGGGAGTGACGAAGCCGATTGTGCTCACCGGCACATTCAACGGTGTCCTTCCCAAGGATCCTATGGGGAACACGCGGGCGGGCTTCAGCGCGGAAGGCAAAATCAATCGCAAGGACTTTGGGATGAACTGGAACAAAGCCCTCGACAACGGCGGGTTAGTGGTCGGAAATGAGGTGGCGATCCGGCTGGAAATCGAATGCATCAAGCAGAAATAAGTTGGGAGACAAGGAGGTTTTCTACATGGCTCAAGCAAGAGTCGTAAAGTCCTCCGTTCAGCATAATGGGGAGGCATGGATCGGCAACAAGAAGAACGCGCTCGGTGCAATGGATTCGATGAAGGTCTTCAAGACAACGTGGGGCTGGATGGGTGTCGCCACAACCAGCCGGGGCGTCGCGACGGTCGTCTTACCGAAACGAAGCCGGCGAGCCGTCGAAAAAGAGTTGAGCCACACGGCTGGCCCACCGAACAGCGAAGCGCGGCGCCATTTGCAGATGGCACAGGCGGCCCTGCTTCGCTATCTTGCCGGTGATTCCCAGGCCTTGGGCCTGGCGCTTGATCTTCCGGATTCTTCCAGCTTCCGGCTGAAGGTGTGGCGGACGCTTCAGACCATTC
>VBON01000170.1 GCA_005877525.1 Nitrospirota bacterium | reverse complement strand
TGCGGGCGTCAAATCCTTTCCGACAATGCCCCGGATATCGTATTCTCGGAAAATACTCACGGCTTCAATTCGGAGCGGCCATAGTCATCCGCTAAGCGGACGATATCGTCCTCGCCGAGGTAATCGCCACATTGTGTCTCAATCACATGCAAGACTGTCTCGCCAAGATTCTCCAGACGATGGGCAGCACCAAGTGGAATCGCGGTGCTCTCATTCACATGAAGATCAAAGACTCGTTGATCGCAGGTCACGCGTGCGACACCCGCGGTAACCACCCAGTGCTCGCTCCGCTTGTGGTGCATTTGAAGAGACAGCCGGCCGCCGGGCGTGACAGTCACACGTTTGACTTTATAGCCCGGGCCTTCCTCGAAGACTGTATAGCTTCCCCAGGGGCGCTGGACGGTTCGATGGATCAATTGCTCAGGCGCCTTGCGTTCGCGCAACAATTCGACGAGCCGCTTCACGTCTTGAGCACGATCCTTGGGGCAGACCAAGGTCGCGTCAGCCGTGTCCACGACGACCATATCGGTGAGTCCGATCGTTGCCACCAGCCGCTGCTCCCCGTAGAGAATCGAGCCTTGGCTGCCGAGATCTAGAATCGGGCCGATACAGACATTACCCGCTTGGTCCTTATCGGCGACCTCTTCCAGACTGCGCCAGTTTCCGATATCGCTCCAGCGAAACGGCGCCGGAATGACTGCCACCCGCCGGGCCTTTTGCAGCACTCCATAGTCGATCGAGATTGACTCGGCGTCGCGATAGAATTCCTCGACCGCGCGGGCTTGGTCAGGAGTATCCAGTAAATCACCGAGCCGGCTCAACCCTGAGTAGAGGACGGGCAATGATTTCTTCGTCTCCTCGAGGATCGCATCGGCCCGCCAGAGGAAGATTCCGCTGTTCCAGTAGAACTTGCCGCTTCGAACGTAGCGTTTCGCGGTGGGAAGATCGGGCTTTTCCACAAAGCGCGCCACAGCCAGGGCGGTCAATTCGTCCTGTGACTGTAGCAATCGTTTTGGTTGCGCCTGGATATATCCATAGCCGGTCTCGGGCCGGCTCGGTTTAATCCCGAACGTGACAAGCCACTTCTCCTGAGCCACATTCACGGCCAGCTCCACTGCTCGGATAAACTCACCATCCTCCGCAATGATGTGGTCGGACGGCATGACCAAGATGATGCCCTCGGGATCGCGCCGCCGTATTGCCTCAGCCGCCCAGCCGATCGCCGGGGCGGTGTTGCGGCCGATCGGTTCCACCAGAAAGTTTGCTTTCGGGACACCGGCTCCAGCCAGTTGAAACCGCACTGCCTCGGCATGCTGCGCGCCGGTCACTACTAACACGCGCTCAGCCGGGATCAACGGCGTCACACGCCTTACGGTTTCCTGGATCAGGGTTCGATCGCTCAGCACCTTGAGAAGCTGCTTGGGATAGAGCTCGCGGCTCAGAGGCCAGAAGCGCGTGCCGCTTCCACCTGCCAGAATGACGGAATACAAGTGATTCCTCACGATCACAATCCCTTATCGACGAGGTCATGAAGATGAATCATGCCGCAGACCAGACGGTCCTCTTCAATGACCGGTAAGACCGCTAACGGCTTCTCCCGTTCTTCCATGATCTTTAGCGCCTGGATGGCTTTCTGGTCGGCTGCGATCGCGATCGGATGGGGATTCATGATTTGCGGAATCGTCATCGAAAAAATGTTCAGCCCTTCCCCGACCGCCCGGCGAATGTCGTAATCGGTGACAAGACCGACGAGTGCCCCGGTATCGTCCACGACAGAGACGGCCCCGAGATGCTTCTCGGTGATCTCAGAAAACAAATCTTTCATGGAGGCGGTAATTCGCACAACGGGATTTCTGGGTCCGGTCCGCATCAAGTCACGGACCGTCAGCAGAAGGCGCTTGCCCAGTTGGCCGCCAGGGTGGAACCGGGCAAAATCTTCGGGTTGGAAGTTGCGGAGCTTCATCAGCGCCATTGCCAGGGCATCCCCGACGACCAATGCCGCAGTCGTGCTGCAGGTGGGGGCCATGTTCAACGGACACGCCTCTTCGTCCACCGGGATGACCAGAACGATATCCGAATGGCGAGCGAGCGTGGAATCGGCCCGTCCGGTAATCGAGATGAGATGCGCCCCGATTTTGCGGATGGACGGCAGCAAGGCGATGAGCTCCTCGCTCTCGCCCGATCTGCCAATCGCGATGATAATGTCGTCCTTACGCGCTATGCCGATGTCACCATGCATGCCTTCGGTTGGATGGAGGAACAGGGCCGGCATGCCGGTCGACACCATGGTTGAGGCGATTTTCTGCGCGATAATTCCGGATTTGCCGATGCCGGTGAGAATCACCTTGCCGGGGCAGGCATACAGCAAATGGACGGCTTCTTCATAGGGCCAATCGTCTCCTGCAGGCGCGTCACGGTGCGGCTTTCGAGCTCGATCACGCGCCTGATCTCGGACAAAATGTCCATGCTTCAGTATCCCTTCAGAACCCGGCTGTTCCGGTCATCGTACAATAAGAAGGTCTGTAATGGTAGAAATTAGAGATGTGACCCGTTAGTCTCTCGAAGGAAACTCGGACTACTCGGGTTTACGAGGACTGCCTGGCTTAGGCTCTGGCAGACCTAGAATCAAGTCCGCCACTTCCCGCACGGCACCTTCGCCGCCTCGTTTCCTGCAGACATAATGCACGACATCGAGGACCGATGGCATCGCATCGGCGGGAGCCGCGGAGAATCCCACGGCCAGCAGGGCCTGCAGGTCGTTGACGTCGTCCCCCATGTAAGCGACTTCATCCAGGTCCAGCCCGTATTTCTCGAGGACGCGAGTGAGGACAGACAGCTTGTCATCCGCCGCTTGGTGGACTTCTGGCACCGCGAGCTTGCGGCCTCGGCGTTCGACAATAGCGGTTTTTTCTTTGGTAATAAATGCGGTCACGATACCGGCAAGTTGCAACATCTTAATGCCCATTCCATCACGGGTGTGGAACTTCTTCAACTCGTCTCCCATCTCGGAGTAATACATGCCGCCGTCAGTCAGCACCCCATCCACATCCATAGCCAGCATGCGGACACGACGAAGCTTCTGCTGAATCCCTCGAGAGGCCCCCCGTGGTACGCGTCGATTAGGGGGCATCGCTGAATGCGGGCCGATAATTGGAGACTATCTCGCGCAGCTTTTCGATGATGAGATCATCGGCGTGGCCCGCCTCGCACACCCTCTGCAGGTCCGTCAGATGCCGGCTCAGACTATCAGCAGAGAATGTTTCTCCGGAGACGGCGCGCTTGATTTTCTTATGGGAGGTCGACTCCACCTGCTCTCTCTCATCAAAGAGTTCCTCATAGAGTTTCTCACCGGGCCGAAGACCAGTATACCGAATCTTGATGTCACGGTCAGGCCGCTGACCCGATAACAAAATCATGTTGCGCTGTTCACCCATGTCCAGGACAAACACATCGCCGCCCTGTCCCATCACGCTGGCCTGCAGGACCAATTGCACCGCTTCCGGAATGGTCATGAAAAAGCGCCTGATGTCGGGATGTGTCACCGTCAACGGCCCGCCCTTACGAATCTGTTCCGTGAAGAGTGGCACCACGCTACCGCTGCTGCCCAGGACATTTCCAAACCGAACAACACTAAACAAGGTGGCTGCCTGCCGGTTCATCCGCCGCACGAGACACTCGGCAAGCTGCTTGGTGGCTCCCATGACACTCGTCGGATTCACGGCCTTATCCGTCGAAATCAAGACAAAGCGATCGACGCCGGCCGCCGCCGCCGCGTGCGCCACCACATCCGTTCCGAAGACATTGTTCCGGACAGCTTCGACGGCATTGTGCTCCATCAGCGGAACATGTTTATGAGCCGCGGCGTGAAAGATCAGGTTCGGAGAACACGCGGTGAAGACTTCCTGGACCCGATCGGAATGATTGATGTCGCCGATTACTGCCAGGATCTGCAGGTGGGGGAATGAATCCCGCAACTCCAGATCAATGGCGTAGAGGCTATTTTCATGGCGCTCAAAGAGAATCAGCGCAGCCGGGCGATATTTGGCGATTTGCCGGCACAACTCCGAGCCGATCGAGCCGCCGGCGCCCGTGATGACGATCCGTTTTCCTTCTAGAAGCGGGTGAAGTTCCTGGAGATCCGTCTGAATCGGTTCTCGCTGCAACAGGTCGTCCAAACTCAGAGGACGCACACGCCGGATCGTCACCGGGCTGTCCAGCAATTGCTTCACGTTCGGCAGGGTCTTCAGAGCAACCGGACAGGATTCGCAGGCCGCCAAGATATTTTGCATGGTTTTCGGAGTTGCGGAGGGAATGGCAACGATAACTTCATGGGCATGATAACGCTCTACGGCCTTAGTGATGTCAGCAATGGTCCCTACCACCGGAATGCCATGAATCCGAATCTTTCGTTTGACCGGATCGTCGTCCACGAACGCCACTGGCCGATAGTTATAGGAAGGACTGGTCTGCAGATCGCGAACCAGAAGTTCACCCGCGTGTCCCGCGCCGACAATGAGGGCCCTCCGAGCGGTCGGACCGACAATTTGCAGCCATTCTCGGAATGCGCGAACGGCCAATCTAATTCCAGCTAAAAATCCGCCCGAGAGCAGCCCGGTCAGAATGATGACCGAACGCGGATAGTCCTTCCAGCCCAATACCAGGGCAATGAGCAGGAACAAAGCGACGGTGCTGGCGAGAGCGCTCCAAAAGATTCGCCCCAGATCATGCAGCCCTACGTAGCGCCAAAGCCCGCGGTGAATCCCAAAAATCCAGAGTCCCGACCCATAGATCAAGGCGACCAGCGGCAGCCCTTGAAGCAGCCGTATTTGATACGCCGGCGGAATGTCCCCCTCAAACCGCAGGACAAACGCGGTGAGGTTTGCAGCCACGATAAGCCCCACCTGAAGACCGATCACCACGGCTTCGCGATGACGAAGCAGCTGCTGCCCCAAGACAGTTGTCATCATCTGAAACAGCTTCATGGCAAAATGCTTTACCGTGGTTCCCATGTGCACCCTCATCAGCCCCGGTTCATAGCAATGCCGCTGGACCCGCCTCATGCGGACGTAGCGTGCCGAGGCAGAGCGCAATCCAGATCCAGAATTGAATTGCCAGTGTGCCCACCAGCATCTGGTCAAAAGACAGTCGTACGGCCATACCGATCACACTGACGCCGACCCCTAAAGTCACCGCTTTCTGGACTAGTGAGCCGGAAGCTCGAAACTTCCCAAGAGCAGTCGATACAATCCTCCACAGAAGCCATACAAAAGCCGCAGCTGCGGGGAGGCCGGCACCCAATGCCAGATCGAAAAAAATATTGTGGGTGCCGGCGTCGAGCACTGGCGCGTAGTGGGCCTGTACGGGCTCTCCCGATGCCGCGTAGACCAATCGAAAGTTATCCTTACCATAGCCTATGCCGAGCAGAGGATGCTGAAGAATCTTCTTCGTCGTAAATTCCCAAATCTCAACCCGGTGCAAGAGAGAACTCTGGCGGAGGCCTCTGACAGAGAGAGAGGTCCCCGGCACCTGCTGAACGTTGTAATACTTCTGAAGAGCCTCCAGGCCTATAATGGTCACGCAAAATAGCGCGACCGCAACCACTAGCACCTTGCGGCGCAGCAATGCAATCATGACCCCGAGCTCCACCAGGAGGGCCAACAGCCCGGCGCGAGAGAATGTAAGCAACAGGCAGACGACGCCGAGGCCTGTCGCGCCGGCATACACGCCCCGCTCCAGGCGATGCTGTTCAAACAACAGGAATGCCAAGCAGATCGGGATGGTCATGACGAGATACGTCGTGAGCCAGACCTCACCGGAAGTGAACGACTCGATCATCGTGACCTGTTTGAACGCCGGCAGCAACCCCGTCTGAGCGAAGAATTCCTCTATGCCGTACGCGCTGATGATCATGGACACGACGATCAATACCCAAAGAAGACGACGCTTATAGGGCTCGGCGTTGAAGAAGTAGAGCACAGCATAAAAAAGCAGCACCTGCTGCAAGAGCTTGCCGAATTCCTGCACGCTATAAGCTGGATAAGCGGCGAAGGGAATCGAGAGGCCGACCCAGCCCACGAACGCCGCAAGCGGCAAATCAATTGGCGTCCGCCGAAAGAAATGGGTCCGATTCGCTGCGCACCAGAGCACCAGCAGGAGAAGCAAGAGGATGAAGCCGTTCCGCTCCACGAAGAGAAGACGATGAAAAGGAAGTGCAATAATATAAATAAGGAGCACACCGCGGATTACGCGCTCCAGAGCGGGACCAACAGCCGCGGCGCCGGCTCCTGGAAGACTGCGGATGCCTTCATATCTCACCCGCTGTCTCCTCCCGTTGTCGCCATTCAATCCTGGAGACCCCTTTTGCCAGCACGATATACAGGATAGTCCATCCGGCAAGGATGCCGAGCCGCGCTCTTTCACCGGCGTGGCTGTACATCAGCGCGCTAGCGCCGCACCCGAGCATCAAGACGTATTCGACGACGACGGTCTTTCGATGGCTCCAGCCCGACAGCACCAGTCGCTGGTAATAGTGCTCGCGATGCGCCTGCCAAACTTTTTTGCCCCGTAGCAGTCTCCGCAAAAGCGTCAAGGTGGCATCCACGAGAAAGGGCGAGAAGATGAGCGCCGGCACCCAGAAATCAAAAGCCTGCGCTTGAACTCCTCGTAGTGACAAGGCGCCGGCCAGAAATCCCAGCGGGGCACTGCCGACATCGCCCATGAAAATGCGCGCCGGCGGCATATTAAACACAACAAGAATACCACCCGTCGACACAATTATCAACAACACGAGCCCCACCAACTCTAACTGACCGCCGCGAAGCGCCATATAAGCCAAGAATCCAAATCCAACTACCGTCATGCCTCCCGCAAATCCATCCATGCCGTCCATGAAGTTATACAGATTTGTCATCCACATCAGAAGCAGCAATGCCATAGGAGGACCGAGCGGTCCCAAAAACCACGTTCCGAGCAGCGGAAACGAAATCTGGGGTACCGTCAGACCGGTCCCGATCACAACGGCGATTGCCGCCGCGCTGTGTACGGCAAATCGAAGCCCAGGCGGAAGCCCTGTGCGGTCATCCCAGAACGATATGGCGCCGAGCAGAAGGGCCGCGCCAATAATCCAGCGGTTGGTTGCGGATCCTTCGCCATCTGCAAACAGGGCCTGAGAAATGGCCAAGCCCACCACGATGCTTGCTAGGATTGCCAAACCACCGGTACGTGGCGTGGGCACGGCATGCAGTGAGCGCTCATTGGGTTGATCCAGCTGACGGAGCCAAGCGGCCGGCGAGCAGAGATACCG
>VBON01000169.1 GCA_005877525.1 Nitrospirota bacterium | reverse complement strand
GAAGCGCACTGCCTTCAATATGCGGGCGAAGCCGCGGTGACTGAACCGGTGCGGCTTATGGAAACAACGCAGCGGACAGTCGATGCCCTGATGGAATATTGGAATTTTTGGAAGCAGGGAGGGCCGCTCTATCCGAACTATCTCCTGGCAAATCAGGAAGCCGTCCGGCGCGGCGTGACCATTCGCCGGCTGCTGGTCATCTCCGCCGAACAGGCGGCTGAGAAGAATGCCTTGTCGGACGCGATCCATGTGATGGAAGACCAGCAGCGCTGCGGCATTCAAATCTTTTACGCGTTTCGTGAGGAGATGCTGAAATCCATCACCTATCAGCGCTTGCTCCAGGCCTATAAGCGGCGGGGCTCGGCCGCCGACATTAATGCCGCAACCTTCGACGACGAAATCATGGTTATGGCACGGGCGTACGAAACCGTATCCTTGGGGCTAAATGGTAGCCCGAGGCCGTTCACCCGCATCAGTCAACTCGAGATTACCTGGCGGCCGGATGTGATCGAGGAGCTGAACCCGGCGCCCTTGTTCGATATGACTCGTTACGTCCGGGAATACACCGGAGAGAAGACCTTCATGGCGGAATGGAACATGTTCTCTTCAAAAACCAGCCCGGCATCGAAGAAGCTGCTTGGAGGGGCAATAGTATGAATAGATCAATGGGCATTGATCACATCACCCTGTGCGTCAAAGATCTGCACGCTGCCGAGTATCTGTTTACAAAGATTCTTGGCTTTGAAGTGATCTGGTCGGCGCGCGACGTGGGCAGCGAGAAGTCCAGCATGGATACGATCGTCGTCCAACGGGGTAACGCCAAGGTTGCCTTGATGCAGGGGCGGGATAAGGCAGTGAAATCCCAGATCACCGAATTTATCGAAAAATACGGCCAAGGCGTGCAGCACGTGGCGATCGAGGTGGACGATATCGAAGCGGTCTGCCGGGAGTGGGAGGAGCAGGGGGTACAATTCAGCGGTCCTTTAAAGGAGGGACGCGACGGTTTCGGACCGCTGAAGCAGCGGTTCACCCATGCGCTGTTTCCCGAGGGCGGGGTGTTCTTTGAGCTCACCCAGCGGCAGCACGGAACGGAGCAGTCGAAGACATTCGTCCGCGGGACGGTCGAAGCGCTCTATAAGGATATCGAACGGGATCAGTTGGAAGATGTACACTCGACGATCATTGACTACGGGCACCTGCCGGCGGAGGAGTCAAAAGAATCAACGCCGATCAAGCGCGCATCATGAATTATAAAATGTGGGGAGGCCTGCGATGTATCTCGTAAAAAAAGGCGTCGCTCCGAGCCAGGCCCATG
>VBON01000182.1 GCA_005877525.1 Nitrospirota bacterium | reverse complement strand
ATATGACGATATCGCGCGCATTGTGATTTCGGGAGGATGCGCCAAGATCAAAACGCTGGCTCCGAGAATCGCAGAACATTTGTCCTTGGAGACGGTGTTAGGAGATCCCTTCCGCTCATTAGACATCACGGGTTTAAAGATCAGTCCTGAAGAGTTGGCAGAGATGGCGCCATCGGCGGGGGTGGTCGTGGGGCTGGCTCTGCGGCGGGAGGGGGACCGTTGATCAAGATCAATCTACTTCCGGTTGCGCGCGCCACCAAGAAGGTCGCCCTCAATGACGTGCAGTATCAGCTGGCCGCCGGCCTTGCCGTCATTTTCGTGCTCGTGGCCGTCTGCGGATATCGTTGGCAGATGCTCTCTGAGCAAGTGCTGCAACAGACGCATGTGAAGGAATCCAAGCAGAAAGAGCTCGTGGAGTTGAAAAAAAAGGTGGCCGAGGTTGAGAACTACGAAAAAAACAAGAAGGTGTTGGAAAACAAGAATCGGGTGATTGAGCAACTCCGGAAAAACCAAGGCGGTCCCGTACGTCTGCTCGATCACGTCAGCCAGAGTCTGGATCCGCTCAAGATCTGGCTGACCAGTGTCGAGGAGGGCAGTTCCCAAATCGTCCTCGACGGCAGGGCGCTGTCCACTGATGACGTCGTGGAGTTTGTGAAGAGCCTTCAACGATCCAATTACTTCTCATCGGTGTTGTTGGAAGAAAGCCGGCAAGCGACTGAAGAAGGCCTGGCCATCTATCAATTTCGATTAAAAATGACACCCAAGGGGTAGCTGCATGGCGCTGACGCTTCCGACCATGACCGCGTTTAAAACGGTTCCGATGGGCCAAAAGGTGGCGCTGTTGTCGATGGTCCTCGTCGGCATCGCGGTCATCTTCTACTACTATATTGAGACCCCTCATCAAGAAACGCTCACGCAGCTGACGGGCGATATCGGACGCCTGGATCAAGATATTCAAATCAATAGGGCGAAAGCGCGGAGCCTTGAGGATCTGAAACGAGTCAATGCCGAGCTTGAACAACAGCTTGCGAAGAATCTAGAACAGTTGCCTCCGGAAGATGAAGCCGCCACTTTGCTGAAACAGATCTCCGATCTCGGCATTCGCATTGGGCTGAATTTCAAGCTTTGGAAACCCGGCACTCGCGCCGAGGATTCCTCAAAGTTGTTTGTGAGAATGCCGGTGGATGTGGAGATGAGCGGCGGATATCATATCTTGGCCCTCTTCTTCGATCGCATCAGCAAGCTTCCACGGATTATTAATGTTTCCAAGATTAAGATGGGCGGAGGGAAAGCCGAACGGGGCCGTGTCTTAATTCAAACGACCTTTGTCTTGACGGCTTTCGCGTCTCCCAAAGCGCCAGTCGTGGCACCTGCCAAGCCTGCAGGCGCAAATTGAAATGGACCTGCTCATGCTGAAGCAGTTGGGTATCGTGTTGTATACCAGCAGTACGTTGGCGCTGTTCGCCGGTTTGCTCATTGCGATTGAGCCCGCCGTGACGGGGATGAATCCGGGGCAGACAATATTGGCCATGTCGCTATTTTCGCAAGACACGCCGGTACCGCAGCCCATTGCCAAGCCGAAACCGGCTGGTGTCAAAGCTGCGGATGCGGTCGCCAAGGCAGGGCCTGTCGTGACGGGGCCGCTGACGCCGGCCACGGCAAATCCGCCGCTGCCGGCCGCTGGCACGGGTCTGGTCCCCGGACCCTTAAGCGCCGTACCGCCGGCCGCAGCTTCCACTGTGCCTAGGGTGCCTGTTTCCCCCGGAAGTCTGTCGGTCGGGCCTGCCGCTGCTAATGGTACGGCTGCTCCTGATGGTTACTCCTATGATCCCCAAGGCCGCAGGGATCCTTTCCAGTCCATGGCCAAATTACTAAAGCTCAGTCAGTCGAGAGCGGAATTGCCGCCGCTGCAGAGACTTGAACTGAGCGATGTGAAACTCATCGGAATTGTCTCGGACGCGTCCGGATACTACGGGTTGATTCAAACGCCCGATGGCAAAGGCTATACCGTCCGCGTAGGCACGCTGATGGGAACCAACAACGGAACCATCAAGTCGATTGCGGAGCAACGGATCGTCGTCGCCGAACCGACCATTGACATCACCGGGAAGATGACGAGTCGGGACATCGAGATCCTGCAGCGTCCGAAAGAGGGGGCCGAATGAAAGCACGTACACGTCGTCTTTATTTGGTGCTGATCGGCGCCGCAGCCGTTGCAGCTGGGCAGCAATGGGCAGATTTTGATGGGTTGATCTCCACGCGGTCCGTGGCCCACGCTCAAAGCGTTCCGCCCATGAGTCCGCCCGAGTCGCCGAGGATGCCGCCCATACCCGAGATGAATCCTCCTGAGCTTGGTTCGGGGCAGCCGCCGATGGCGATGCCGGAAGTAAGTCCTCCGCCGATGGACTCTCCAGTGCCTCCGGTGGCGACCGCTCCTTCTCTCATGCCTTTGGAACCCGACTCGCTTGCGAACGGGGTGACCGCTAAAACTCTGAAAGAGATCGATGTCGAGCCGCAAGCCGGCGGCATCAACCTCATCCTGAAAGGAGACGGTGAGTTTACCTACGACGTGTCCCGTCAGAGGAATCGATTGGTGGTCGATCTTGATGATGTCATTAACGGGACGAAGCGTCGCACGTTGGCTGTCGGGCATCCCTTATTGAAACAGGTCCGCATCGGGTCCCATCTTCAACCGCAGCGTAAGGTCCGGCTAGTCCTCGATCTTTCACGACCAATCTCCTATACCGTGGAAAAGAACGGGCGGGACCTTCGGATTATGTTGACGGATGCGGCGCCTGCTGCGCAAATACAACCCGAGGAAACCTCGGTGTCCCCGGATGGCGAAAAGGCTCCAAGAGAAGAGCCTCTGGTCCGTTCCAGGGCACCTGTGAAGCCAGCGGTTCGAGTCCAAACACCCGCGGTCCCTACCGCACCCTCCAGATTGCGAACCATAGCCCCGACCGAACCGTCCGAGCGCTATGCGGGCAAGCGAATTTCACTCGACTTTCAGGACGCCGAGATCACCAGTGTCCTGCGCTTGATTGCTGACGTCAGCGGATACAACATGGTGGTCGGAGAGGGCGCGAAAGCGAAGGTCTCCCTCAAACTGCTGAATGTTCCCTGGGATCAAGCGCTCGAGCTGATTCTCAAGCTTAATCAATTGGGACAGATCCGCGAGGGCAATATTATCTGGATCGACTCTCTTACAAACATCGCCAAACAAAAGGATGATGCGGTCCGGGCACACGAAGCCACGGTCAAGGCCGAGCCGTTAGCCACCCGGATCATGTATCTCAATTACGCGGATGCCGGCAAAAGCCTGGACAAAGAGCCTGGACATCGTAAAGAGCAATTTGAGTACCCGCGGCGAAGTCAAAGTGGATCTTCGGACGAATGGCCTCGTCGTCAAAGACATTCCCGACCACCTTCGCAAGATCGAGCGACTCCTGCGCGATCTCGATCGCATTACACCGCAAGTGCAGATTGAAGCGCGGATTGTCCAGGCGAGCAAAGCCTTTGCTCGCGGTCTCGGCGTGCAATGGGGCATCAGTGGAATCAACAGTACTTCCGCCACCAATTACTCAGGCTCTGGGGTCTTGCACTCGCAAGGACCCGTGATCCTGAACCTCGGGCGGACCGGCGCGGCCTTTGGCACGGATTCGGCGGCGGCATCCACGTTTCTGGTTAACTTGGCCGCTACGGCGACCGGTGC
>VBON01000180.1 GCA_005877525.1 Nitrospirota bacterium | reverse complement strand
AGTTACATATCCTGTTTGCCGCGTTCATCCTCGGCGCGCCGATCTTCATCGTCATCAGTGAATTCCTGGGATGGAAGGGCGCAGACGCGCGGTATGAGCGACTAGCGAAAGAGGTGACCAAGGTCACGGTCATTCTTTACAGCATGACTGCCCTGACGGGTGGACTCTTCATCTTCGTGCTGCTCGCGACCTATGGCCAGTTCACCATCTGGCTGGTCAATCACTTCTTCGCGATCTTCGCGATCATCTATCCTCTGTTATTCATCGGCGAAACCATCGTTCTCTATCTCTATTGGTATACCTGGGACGCATTGCAAGGCCCGAAAAAAATGCGGCACATCGCCCTTGGAGTCCTCCTGAATATCATCGGAATCATCACACTCTTCGTGATCGACGGCCCCACCTCGTTCATGAACACCCCCGTCAAAGCCACGGAAGGAGGGCTGGATCTCAGGACCTACATCGAGACCACGGCGACCCTGTGGGATAAGATCAACAATTACAGTTGGTGGCCCTTGAACATCCATCGGACCGTCGGCAACGTGGTGTTCGGCGGGTTCATTACAGGATTGATCGCGGCGTATATGTTTATGGCGTCGAAGAGCGAGGAGGACCGGGCCTTCTACGATTGGTTCGGTTTCGTGGGCAATATGATCGGCGTGGGGGCATTGCTGCTGCTGCCCTTCGCCGGGTACCTCCTGGCGTATGAACTCTGCGACTACGATGCCTCGATCTGTCCATACATGATGGCCGATCAGCTCTCCATGTTCTTTGAGATGCAGGGCGCCATGGTGGGACTGATCTTTCTTGCCAGCAACTACTACATCTGGCTGAGCATGAAACGGATCGAAGGCCTGGAGCGGATTCGAATGTCGGCGGCCACGATGCTGTTAATGATCACCGTGCCGGTCGTCTTTATGCTGATGTGGACTAAATGGCCGATCCCCGACATCATGTCGTTGGTTGCGCCGGCCGCGTACGTCGTCGTGTGGTTACTCATTGCCAAGATCACACCTTGGACGGTTTCCTCGCAGACGATGGTCAAGGTCGCCTTTCTGATGGTGATCGTTGGGAATGCGATCTGGATGACCCCCCATGCCTTCGTGGCGACCCAGGCCTTGGCGCCGGACGATGGGTCGCTCAGTCTGCCGCATGGAGAGGTAAGCCTGGGGTTCGTAACCGTGTCGTGGGACATGCTTGCGCTGATGCCGGCCAAGAACGCCGCCGCATTCACCCTGGTTTTCGTGACAATCGTGAACTACATTCTCTATAACCGTGCGTTGCGCCAGGGCCGGATCGTGTGGGGCAAGATTGATTTCATCTCCCAGTTTGTCCTGGTATTCCTGGCCTTCAGCGCGATCTGGACCATGGGGCTGATGGGCGCTGTCCGGGAGCTGACGCGAAAATATTTCCACGTCTTTAATCTTCAGTACGACTTTACCAATGAGTCCTTCACGCCGACCTTGAGCTATTCGAGTTGGCTCATCACTGGTATCACGGTGACGTTCTACATTATCGTGAGTTTCGCCATTATCTTGACCCTGAAAACCGGTAAAGAGAAGGCGCATGCCGCCTCGCCCAAGGCCATGCCGGCGGTGGCTGGAGCAGAGTAGGCATGCCGCCTTCCAGAAGCCTCATCAGCTTATTGGTCTCCCGCCTCGCGATGGGAATCGTCGCGGCGATCGTGTTTGTGATCGCTGCGCGCCTGATGCACTTTCCCCAGGTATTTCAGATCATGTTCGTGCTCTACGCCTTCCTGGGCACGCTGGTCTACATCCTGCTGGACGCGCCGCCGGTGACCCGGCTCGACGGCCTGAAAGCCGTCGTTGCTCTGATCGCTTTTTATGCCGTGATCTCGGGCGTGTTCATCGCCGGCGCCAATATGTTGCCCCAGTACGATCCCCGGGTGGAGAAGGGAAAGATCGACAAGATTGTGAAACCGAAGATGGCGGCGACGGAAAAAGGAAGGATTGAGGAACTGCTGAAGCGCACGGAGGAACTCAACGCGCACAGTCAGGCCATTCTAAAGCGGCTCGAAACACTCGGCGGCGCATCGGTTAAGAACATCGAGGCGTCGGTGAAGGGCAAGGAGTCCGGCGGTCCCAAAGCTTCCGGCGCGGGAGGCGATCTCGTGGCACTTGGGAAGGAGCAGTACGAGCTGCAGGAGTGCTATAACTGTCACAAGGTAGGTGGTAAGGGCGGCCTGAAGAAGCGCGGTCCCCATCTTGATAACGTGGGCAATCTGATGAAGCCTGAGGAGCTCAAGGAGAAGCTCTTAAATCCGCGGTCCTATATGGCCGAGGGCTTTGAGAAGGAATATAACAAGAAGCTCATGCCGGACAAGTACAAGGAACTCATGTCGGACCCGGAGATCGACCAGCTGGTCGTCTACCTGTCGAGTTTAAAGGATTCGACGGTCGAGACGCCGAAGCCGATCAAAAAATAGACCACTGGCACAAAGACCGGCGGAGATGCAACCCCAAATCAAGTCCAAG
>VBON01000179.1 GCA_005877525.1 Nitrospirota bacterium | reverse complement strand
AAGAAGACCAAACGACCTGAGCGCATGCGGGCCTTCGTTCTGGCCGTGGTCATGGGGTGTGCGGTTCTGGCGTCGTTTCCGGCCTTTGCCCTATCCCCTGACGAAGAAAATAACGTCGATATCTACCGCCGCTTCAATGCCGGCGTGGTCAACATCACGAGCCGCGCCGTTGCCTACGATTTTTTCCTCAATCCAACTCCGACCGACTCCTCCGGCTCGGGCGTCATTTTTGATTCACATGGCCATATCCTGACCAACTATCACGTCGTGAAGGGCGCCCAGCGCCTCGAAGTGAGCCTCGCCGATCGGACCAAATGGCCGGCGAAACTTGTTGGGGCCGACGCCCAAACGGACCTCGCCGTGTTGGCGATCAATGCTCCCCCCGAGTCCTTGACCGTGATGCCTCTGGGGGATTCATCCAGCCTGCAGGTTGGACAAAAGGTACTGGCGATCGGAAATCCCTTCGGCCTCGAGCACAGTCTTTCGGCCGGCATCGTCAGCATGATTCGTAAGGTGGTGAAAGCGGGTGAGGCCGAAATCGAGGACGTGATCCAGACGGACGCGGCCATCAATCTGGGCAATTCGGGAGGACCGCTCCTCGATTCCGAAGGGAAAGTGATCGGCATCAATACTGCGATCTTCACTCCGTCGGGCGGCAACGTGGGAATTGGCTTCGCAATTCCGATCAATACGGCAAAACGCGTTGTCGGTCAGATTCTCGCCCACGGCTTTGTGATCTATCCCTATTTCGGAGCTGAGACGCAGACGGTCACGCCGCTCATTGCGCGAGCCTTGGAGCTGCCGATCGACCGCGGGGCATTGGTGATTCGGGTATGGAAAGGCAGTCCGGCGGCGAAGGCCGGGCTGCTGAGCGGCACCCAACAGGTCATCATCGGTAATACAATCGTGATCGTCGGGGGGGATCTGATCACGGCCGCCGAAGGGCAGGAGGTGAACTCTGCGGAAGAACTTCGGCGCCTGCTCCGCCATCATGCTCCGGGTGATATCATAAAGCTGGACCTGATTCGGCGGGGCAAGCGAGGTATGGTGGAGGTTAAGCTTGGCGAGCGACCGCGCGAACGCATCCCTTTGAAAGAGTGACGGACCGTATGGCACCGGACACTGTGAAGCGAGCGGTCGTTCTGTGTAGCGGCGGCTTGGATTCCACCGTGGCAGCTGCCGAAGCGCGGGCAGCCGGCTATGAACTCTATGTGTTGAGCGTCAGGTACGGGCAACGCCATCTTGTGGAGTTGGCAAAGGTGCCGGAAATCGCGCGAGCCTTGGGTGCCAAGGACTCCAAGGTCATCGATGCCAATCTAAGAGTCATCGGCGGCTCTGCCTTGACCGCCGACCTATCGGTTCCCAAAGACCGGCCGGCAGGCGAGATGGCACGCGGTATTCCGGTTACGTATGTCCCCGCTCGAAACACAATTTTTCTCGCGCTGGCGCTGGGCTGGGCGGAAGTGCTGCAGGCGGATAGGATTTACATCGGCGCCAACGTGCTGGACTACAGCGGCTATCCGGATTGTCGTCCGGAGTTTCTCAAGGCTTTTGAAAAACTGGCTATGGTGGGAACGAAAACGGGTATCGAGGGGCATGCAATTCGCATCGAGGCGCCTTTACTGAAGATGACAAAGGCCGAAATCATTCGCCGGGGCGTTGCCCTCCAGGCGCCCCTGCACCTCACTCACAGTTGCTATGATCCGGACGAGACCGGACGGGCTTGTGGGCGGTGCGACAGTTGCCGGCTTCGCCTGAAAGGCTTTTCAGAAGCGGGGCTGACTGACCCAGCGGTATACGTTTCATCGGGGTCGACTCACTAAACCGGATCGGGGACACATGTACAACATCTCTCCTGAAGAATTTTTCATGTATCTGACGATTTCCTTGATCATTCTCATTCCGATATCGGTGCGGATATACCGCCTGTTCGGCAAGTCCCGCCTCAGGGCGCGGTTGAAAGAGAAGGACAGTCCGTGATGCGTGCCCGCCGCTGCGTCTTAGTCGGTTTCCTGGTGGTAGTCTTCATGGCGCCGCCTGTGGGTGCAGCGGAATCACAAGAATCGGACGCCGGTTTGACGGCGCTGTTTATTCGCTACTACAGCGCGATCGCTCAAGGACATTGGAGCGACGCCTTTCAACTTTTGCACGATCGTCTCAAAACCGCGACCGAAGTCCACAGTCCTGAAGAGTTGGCGCAAAAAAGTGCCAGGGCACAACAGGAGCTCATTGATGCGTTTGAAAACTTCGATCGTCTCGAGGTTGCGAGGACCACAATGGATCTGACATCGATCAAGGGCCGCGTGAAGTCCTCAGGGGATGGCAATATTGCGGGCATCATCACATACGATCTCGTCGTCTTTCCGAAGGGGCCGGGACATCCGCTCATGTATCGGGTTGTGATGGATGTCGGGCTCGCTGGCGGCCGAATCATCCGGATCACCCAACACTCAATAACCCGGATCGACCCGGGTGGATTCGGCGATGCCATCTAGCCTTTGGCCTCCCCTCGATCGAACTCACGACGTTGAAATCTGCGTGGTGCTTTCTGGTTGACTCTGGGCAACGGTCCAGTATATGCACTCAGCTTTATATATCGGACCACGGGACAACGGCCCGTCTTGGCGCGCCGAGGGCGGGTGGGTGAAAGGGAAGTCATGATTGATGAGATTGCCAAAGTTGTGAGCGAGCGTTACGCACGGGCGGCGGCAACTGGAGAGCAGATGTGCTGCCCGAGCAGCTACGATTTTGATGAGCTGAAGCGGTTCGTGCCGGAAGAAGTCCTCAAGATCTCCTATGGATGCGGCACGCCGGTTGGGCTAGACACCGTCCGAGCAGGCGAGACGGTGCTCGATATCGGCTCGGGCGGAGGCATCGACTGCTTCGAAGCGGCCCGCAGAATTGGATCATCGGGTCGCGTCATCGGCCTGGACATGACCGATACAATGCTAGAGATTGCCCGCCGCAATGCGCCAATTGTCGCCCGTAACCTGGGTTACGCTTCATCGAATGTCGAGTTTCGCAAGGGGATGGCCGACGCGATGCCGATCAAAGACGAGACGATCGACGTGGTCGTCTCGAACTGCGTGATCAATCTGACGCCCGACAAGCACAAGGTCTTTCGGGAGATGTTCAGGGTGCTCCGACCGGGCGGGCGCTTTACCATTTCCGACATCCTGGCGGACCAGCTCGTTCCCCAATACCTGCTACACGACAAGGAAAAGTGGGGAGATTGTCTCTCCGGCTCGCTGACGGTGCAGGCCTATCTCACCGGACTCACACAGGCAGGTTTTCAGGTGGTCCATAAGGTGAAATCTCAAGCATGGCGCGTGATTGATGGCATCCATTTTGTGTCCCTCACCCTAACAGGGTACAAGCTTCCATCTGGGATAGAATCGAACGGGGCGCGCTTTGCCACGTTGCGTGGTCCCTTCAGCCGAGTCGTGGATGAGGAGGGACATACGTATCGGCGCGGGGATCCTGTTGCGTGAAGACGTCTCCGTTACAGGACCTGTTCATTCTGACTGCTGAGATGATTCCGATGACGACGGGCGATCCGCGATTCATTGCGATCTTTCCGGAGCAGAAGCCATGTGTCTGGCGAGGGCATTTTGCGCTCCTTACCGGTCCGTTCCTGGAAGCGGAGGATGATGATCACCATGTCTACCATCGGGGCGTTCCACTGGAGATCTGTTCGAAGACGCTCCGGGTCTTGAACGAGGAGGCCTACAGCCCCCACTTCCTCATCCTGAATCGCTCTCAAAGCGAAGTCAACGGTGCAGTGGTGGCGTGCGATCCCGAAGGCGGATGTTGCTAGGCCGGCGTGGCACTATGAGACGAGTTAGTCTGACCCCGCAGCAGTGCGCCAAGATGCTCCGGCTGATTGGGGACAACACTCGGTTTCGGATCGTGCAGACCTTGCTCAGCAGAGAGCAGTGCGTCGGTGATCTCGTGCGAATCGTGAAGACCTCCCAGCCGCACGTGTCGCACCACCTGCGGGTGCTGCGTGAGGCCGGTCTGGTCCAAGGGATTCGCGAAGGCCAACGGATTTGGTACCGGCTCGCACCGGCTGTGCAAGAACATTTAACGGGCACGAAAGGGGAGGCTCTGGACTTCGGATGTTGCAAGATCTCATTTTCCCGCACCGCTCTGGTCGCCAAAAGCTGAAACTCGCCGCTATGCTATTCGCCGACATGACGACGGGGCGCTGACCTAAGCTCTTTATGGAGATTCTCGTTGCAGGGCTGATGTTAGTGCTGATCTTGGCCTATGCCAATGGCGCGAATGATGTGTCCAAGGCCGTTGCGACATTGGTCGGCAGCGGCGTTACCAACTACCACACCGCGATTTTGTGGGGGACCATCTGGACCATGCTGGGGGCAGTGACCGCTGCGTCATGGGCCACGGCGATGCTGAAAACTTTCACCACAGGAATTCTCAAAGGCGAGGCGGCCTCGCCGGTCGCCATGGGTTTCGCGATCATCACCGCTCGACGACACATGCGATCCTGGGAGGACTCTGCGGAAGCGCGGTGGCGCTCATTGGTCTTTCCGGCGTCGAGTGGGTCACGGTCTTAAAAAAGGCCGCGCTGCCGCTTGCGTTGAGTCCGGTCGTCGCGTTTCTTGTGACATGGTCGCTGCTGCCCGTGCTGGAGGCCACTCTGGGCCGATGGAGCGGCTATTGCCTGTGCCTTCAACCGCGCAGCGGCACGCTCATTGCCGTGAATCCGCAGGGCGAAAGTCGAATTCTGTATCAGGCAACTGGAGCGGATGTGGTGGTAGACCGTCCGACGGTCTGCGAGCGAAGCCAACTGTCAGGCCTGACTGTCGGCATGGACAGTATCCACTGGCTGTCCAGCGGCGCCGCCAGTTTTGCGCGTGGACTCAACGATGCGCCTAAGATCGTTTCTCT
>VBON01000168.1 GCA_005877525.1 Nitrospirota bacterium | reverse complement strand
CTCAGCGAAGGGGTAGTCCGGCAGAAATGTTTTCATCGACTCGCGGTTGCCCTGGCGAATCACCTTCAACCGATCGCCCGCTCCGATGCCGTCCTGGGCGCCAAGGTCGATATAGACGATTTCCCCTTGCGCGGTTTCCTGCTTTGGGATTTTGAATTCCACAATGGTTCCCGTGACCGACTCCTCGGATTTGCCTTGGTCCGGCACCTCCGTCGGCGGGGCAAAGAGCATGACAGGATCACCCGGCCCCATGGAGTCCAAAGGTTGGATGACGCGGGCTTCCACAACTCGGTTTTGGGGCTCAGAGGTGATCTCGAGGATTCCCAGGATTTTCACAATCCGACCTACATAAACGGTCGTGATGGGATGAAACACCGGATTTGTCAAACGGTAAGCGGTGACCCAGTCTCCCGTGTGAACATCGAGGTTTCGGATGAAGCGAAGGTACAGGGTGTCGCCCGTGCTGAAGTAAGTTTTCGGCTCGCGCGCCCCGATGATGCTGCCCGCCAACTTTTCCGTGGGTAGGATATAGCCTCCCTGAAAAGCCAGGGCCTGATCCCCGACCGGAGGAATACGATTACCCTCGGCGGCAATGGCGGTCGTCGACAGGAGAAGGCTTGCAAGGACAAAGACTGCTGCCTTTGGGTAGATTTGAAAGATTCCAAGCGGGGTGCTCATCGAAACCTCCATTTTAGAGATGGTTGAAGCATACCAGATCTTATCGGCAAGTCAAGGTTAATCCTTGATTGACGAGGGGTTAGGAAGGTGGTAGGGTGCCTCATGCGACGGCTGATGCGCAGCGCCTGCTGGGTCTTCTTGGCCTGGGCCGCGTTCGTCATGACGGATTACCCAGCCAGAGCTTCGGCCGATGCCATCCCTTCCAATGATCCAGTTTTCAACCTACCGCAGGAGCCGGATGAATTCGATCGCCGTGAAGTCGAAGCCTACTACGATTGGCGGAACAATCTGTTCTTTCGTCTTTTTAACATCTCCGGCGTAGAAGGCAAGGCGAACTTTATGACCGCTCGGAGAACCTATAAGGTGTCGGTGAATCAGTATGGATATGAAGTGGCGGTGACGTTTGCTAATCCTCTGTTTTACTGGCTGGACCGAAACGGCAATGGAGAGTTCGAACCAGGCCAGGACGAGATGTGGATCGATATCGAAGAGGATGGAGTTAACGGCAACGAAAAGCTGTACGATCCAATGGTTCGGGATGACAGCCCCCGCGGACCGGTCCCGGCTCCCCCTGTGCCTTCTCTCCGGGGAACAGAAAGGAGCATGTAAGTAAGCCATGGCCAATGAAGATCGTCGAACTCTCACAAATCAGCCGGACCCACCTGATTTCACCAAGGCCAAGCCCAAGCGGGTCAGGACGCAGATCCACCGCCGGATCAAGTCATCAGGACCACTCACCGACCAGTGGGACTCGACATCAGCAGAGCCGCCCGTGGACTTACGGACCCCGGCCCATAAGATGTCGCGTCGGAGTCCGCCGGAGTCCCCATAACTGGAGCCCTCGGCGCTGAGGCTTTCAGCCGTCTATTCTAGGTCCTTTGATCGCTTGCTTTGCGGAAAATCGCGATGTTAGCCTGATCTGGTAGGCTGGGCTCACTCTGCAGCGAGGGACTGGTGGAATACACTGACCAAGGGCTTCCCTATGTGGTCAACTACTTTCCGATCTTGGCGTTTCTCGCCATAGCTTTTGCTTTCGGCGCCGGGACGCTCGTGTTGAGCCACTTCGTCCAGCCCAAACTGCCGGATGCCGAAAAATTGAGTGTGTATGAATGCGGGAGCGAACCATTTTCGGACGCCCGCATGCCGTTTCCGGTTCGCTACTACATCATTGCCATGTTATTTGTGATCTTTGACATTGAAATCGTTTTTCTCTACCCCTGGGCAGTCGCCTTCGGCAAGATCGGGGTTATTGGGATGATCGAGATGATCATCTTCATCTTCCTGTTCGTGGTGGGCTATGTATATGCGTGGAAGAAGGGCGCCTTGGAATGGGATTAGATCCAAAACTCATTCAGGTTAGCCATGCCCATGAGAAAGACAGCGGGCCTGGGATTCACCTGCTCACCCTCGAAAAGGCGGTCAATTGGGCTCGCAAGGGCTCACTCTGGCCGATGACTTTTGGCCTGGCTTGCTGCGCCATCGAGATGATCGCGGCAGTATCGGCGCGGTACGATATCGATCGGTACGGGGCAGGGGTCTTTCGAGCCTCCCCGCGCCAGTCGGACCTCATGATCGTGGCCGGGACCGTGTGTGTTCGCATGGCGCCCGTGATTCGGAAAATTTATGATCAGATGCCAGAACCGCGTTACGTGATCGCCATGGGCTCGTGCGCCACTTCCGGAAACATCTATGACAGCTA
>VBON01000167.1 GCA_005877525.1 Nitrospirota bacterium | reverse complement strand
TTCTTCGACGAGCTCTGCGGAGCGCGCCTGACCACCAGCTGGTACCGCATCGGTGGCGTCGAGCGCGACTTCACGCCCGAGCTGGTCGACACGCTCCGGCGCTTTGTGGAGTACTTTCCCCCGAAGATCGATGAATACATCACGTTTTTGGAAACCAACCGCATCTGGCTCTCCAGGACAAAAGGCGTGGCGGTTATCTCGGCCGAAGATGCGATCAGCTTCGGTTTAAGCGGGCCGACGCTTCGAGGATCGGGCGTGGACTACGATCTCCGCAAATTCGAGCCCTACGGCGCCTACGATCAGTGCGAATGGAGCGTGCCCGTGGGCAAAAACGGGGATACCTATGACCGGTATTGGATCCGTGTTGAAGAGATGCGGCAGAGCCTCAGCATGG
>VBON01000166.1 GCA_005877525.1 Nitrospirota bacterium | reverse complement strand
GGGACGGAAGCGGCCAAGGGCGAGTTGGGCTTCTACATTGTCAGCACCGGGGAAGGCAAACCTTACCGGCTCAAGATTCGCGCCCCTTCGTTCATTCATATGGGCGCGTTCGATCATATGGCCCGCGGATACATGATCGCGGACGTGGTCACCATTTTCGGAACCTATGACATTGTGATGGGCGAATGCGACAGGTAGGGAAGAGGTAATTTCATGGCTCTAAAACCAGTCACGACGGCGGATGTCGAAGCTCCCAGCATCGAGTTGACCATCGACGGTCAAACGGTGCAGACGAAGGCCGGTGTGTCTCTCTATGACGTAATTTCAGAGACCGGCAAGATCGTACCCGCCATGTGCTACCACTACACCTTCGATCCGTTTGGCTCCTGCGGGATGTGTCTGGTCATGGTGGAGGGGAAGAAAGCCCCGGTGCG
>VBON01000165.1 GCA_005877525.1 Nitrospirota bacterium | reverse complement strand
TTTATCACCAAGCCCATGTACGCGCCTTTCGACAACCGCTGGTGGAAGGTCGGCAACATCAGCAAGATCAAACAAGACAACGTGGGGGTGCAGTTTATCTTCAAGAAAAGCATCAAGGATTCGGTGCTGACGCGGGAGGATGACAAGAGTAACTGGGTCGTGAAGGCCACCCCTGAGATCCTCAAGAACATTTACACCCACGGCGACCTCAGCTTCTTCGACAAGAACGGGAATGTGATTTGGGTGAATAAGGCGACGGTTCCCTATGTCGCCTATTCCGGCAAATGCCCGCACCTGGGCTGTGGATACAAGTGGCGCTCCCACAAGACACGCGGGCAGGTCTTCTTGTGTCCCTGCCACCTGAGCATCTATGACGTGACCGGCAAGGTCCTTGATGGACCGGCGCCTCGGGCGCTCGATCTTCTCCCGATCAAAGTGTCCGCCACCGGGGAGATCGAAGTCATAGACATAGAGTACAAAGCCGGCACGCGCCAACAGGACAGGATCGCGTAATGAACGCTCTCGCCCAAAAAGTCTATGACTTCGTAGACGAGCGCATCGGCCTCAAGACGCTCGAGGCGAAGATGATGAACGAGCCGATCAAAGGCGGGTCGCGGTGGGCCTACGTCTTTGGATCGGTATTGCTCTTCATCTTTATCATGCAGGCCGTGACCGGCATCCTGCTGATGTTCTATTACATCCCCAGCGCGGACCACGCCTACGCCAGCACTCAGTACATTCTCAATGAAGTCGACTACGGCTGGTTCATCCTGAGCTATCACTTCTGGGGATCTTCGGCCATGGTCGTGGTGGTGTTTGCGCACATGTCGCAAGTGTTCCTGTGGGGCGCCTACAAAAAGCCCCGCGAGATGGTGTGGCTCGTCGGTCTGGCGCTCTTCGGCCTCGTCATGGCCTTTGGCTTTACCGGCTATCTCCTGCCATGGGATCAGCGCGCGTATTGGGCCACGACCGTAGGCGTCGAGATCATGGATAAGACTCCGATCGTGGGAGACTTTCTCGCGCGGTTCTTAAAAGGAGGCCCCACGCCGGGCCAAATGACGCTGAGCCGATTCTTCGTCATCCATGTCATGGTCCTCCCGGCGGCCCTGATGGGGCTGGCCGGGCTGCACCTCTTCTTCTTCCGATCGGCCGGTCCTGCGGGGCCGTTTCGCGGGACGACCGAGGAGCTGAAGGCCAAGACGGACTTCTTTTTCCCGCGCCAGGTCTGGAAGGATATTATTGCCATGGCGACAGTCTTCCTGGCGATCTCGGCGCTGGCGCTGATTGAACCGGTGGAGCTCCTGCAAGAGGCGACGCCGGACCCGGGGGATTACCATCCCGAGCCGGAGTGGTATTTCCTCTTTCTGTTTCAGCTGCTCCGGTGGAGGATTTTTTCGGGCGAATTCGGGCAGTCCCTAGCCGCCATCGTGCTTCCGGCCCTGTTCATGCTGCTGCTGGCGGCACTACCGTTCATCGATCGCAACCCCGAACGCAACATCTTCAAGCGTCCCATTGCGCTCGTCTCGTGGGCGGTCGTGATGATCGGCATCGTGGTGCTGACGATCTCGGCCATCCTCAACCGAGAATATCTCGACTGATGGATACGACGACATGACCACAAACGTCGCGAACGTGTCCTCCATCAAATTGGCCTGGGCCCTCTGCTGGGCGGCCTTTTGGACAGGATTTCCACTGAAATTAATGGTGGCCGTGCTCCTCCTAGCCATGCAGGTTCCTCCTTGGGAAGGCGCCGGCTTGACAGCTCTCCTCATCGTCTCGATTCCCGTTGATCTTTGGGCCCTGGGCCTGACCGCGCGCACCTACTTTTTGGAGCGGCACGGTCTGGAGTTGGAGGGCGCGATCGGCCTCGCCCTGTGGTGGCAAGGCGCGGTAATTGGCATCGCCTTTGTGGCGGCCGCGTATTTCGCGCTCCCCGCTGCGATGTCGGTCGCAAAACGCATCGCCGCCGGCATCATCGAGGGAATCAAAAAGATATTTCCGGGATTCTCGATCGCCGAGCAAATTACGCTGGAACTCCTGCTGTGGAGTATTCCCACTATTGTCGTCTTGGGTGTGCTCGCGCTCATCGCCTTGAAGATTTATGGCTGGCGGATCAAGGCCACGGTGAAGTCTGCCGGGCGGCCGACTGCCGCGCCGTTGGGGGAGCGGGTCCGTCGCTGGGATTACGCTCGAGTGCCCCGAGATCCCGGGCTGCTGCTCGCTTCGTTCGCGGGGGTGATTGTGTTGCTCACAATTGTGTTTTGGCTATTTTTGCCGGTCACGACGCCGCATCCTTCCGAAGACTATAAGGTGCAGGTGAAGAAGCCCGTAAAACCTTTGAAGCCTGAAGATATGCTCAAGCAGACCGAGATGTCTCTGGCGAAAGCCGACGCCGTCCTGCACAGTTTGGAACAAGAAAAAGGTAAAGAGAAAAAGCAAGCGAAGAAGCCCGAGCAGAAGGGGAAATAGGTCATGCGGTATTACACCCGAGACGGGCACTTTTCCTGGAATCTCGTGCCGTACATTCTTCTCTTTCTTGTGCTCATCCTGACATTCGCGCCGCTGGCCTCGACCTTCGCGCAGGAGGCGCCGGCGAGTTCCGCGGTTGAGTATCGCGACGTCCCCGGCATGGGGAGCCGGAACCTCATCTGGGTCGTTGCCCAGCAGCACCTGCTGTTAGCCGGATTCGTGCTGGGTGTTCCGATTTTCGCCTGGGTCTGCGAGATTGTGGGTGTGCGGACCAAGGATCCCCGCTACGACAAGCTGGCCAAGGAATTTACGAAACTGTTGACCTCCGCCTACGCGACCACTGCCTTGTTCGGCGGAATCCTCCTCTTCCTGTTGATCGGACTGTATCCCAAGCTCATGAACTATTTGACGGACGTCTTCTTTCCGTCGTTCCTGGTTTACAGTGCGCTCTTTTTGTTGGAGACTGCGACGCTCTATCTGTACTGGTATGGCTGGGACGCGATGCAGGGCCGAAAGAAAGGAATGCATCTGTTCCTGGGCTTTCTGTTGAACGTCTTTGCGTTCTTCATCATGATCGTGCAGAACTCGTGGGCAACGTTTCAGGCGAGTCCCGTCGTGCTGGCCGAGGGCAACATGTGGGCGAGAGCGTGGGCCGCAACGTGGAATCCGACCTGGTGGCCGGTCAACGTTCACCGGCTAATTGCCAATGTCGTCTTGGGTGGCTTCATTTGCGGCGCTTATGCGGGACTGAAGTACCTCATGGCGGCCGACCAGGACGAGCGCGTGCACTACGACTGGATGGGATATGTGGGGAACTTTATCGGCGTGTTC
>VBON01000164.1 GCA_005877525.1 Nitrospirota bacterium | reverse complement strand
ACCTAGACTGAGGGGGGAAAGATGTATTGACACTCGACCGCCTCTTTGACATGAACTCGCCGGTGCGACCCGTGCCTTCAGATCTTGGCATGGATCTGACTTCCGATACAGTTGAAGCTGTGCTGGCCTGGCAGCATCGTGAACAGGCCGCCTATCGTGACCGCTCCGCTGCCGATGTCCATAAACTTCGCTCACTTGTCCAGACCGCCGTCGTTAGGGAGTAGGAGCCTGCTGTCATCAAGAATTTGGTTTGCATTTGACGGGCATAATTCTTCCATGGTAGACTTCCCGTTCTTACCTTGCTGATTTTTCATAGTATTTGGCATTTTTGAAATCTGCTCGGGTAGGTCAGATTCTCGCTTTTAAGGCGCCGAGCGAAATAGTAGAACCAGCGACAACAACTTTATCGCGAACAGGAGTTGGCTATGAAGCTCACGGGAGCCGAAATCTTTCTGGAAAGTCTGAAGCGCGAAGGGGTGAAGACTCTCTTTGGACTCCCCGGCGGCGTCGTCCTCAAAATCTTCGATATCCTTCATCAGCAAAAGGATATTGAGGTAATTCTCACGCGCCACGAACAGGGTGCCGGCCACATGGCCGAAGGCTATGCAAAAGCCACAGGCAAGGTGGGCGTCGCGCTCGTGACTTCCGGTCCAGGCATGACCAACATCGTGACGCCTTTGGTGGACGCCTACATGGATTCTGTGCCGATCGTGGTGTTCACTGGTCAGGTGCCGACGCATCTCATCGGGAACGACGCCTTCCAGGAAGCGGACAATGTCGGCATCAGCCGGCCTTGCACCAAGTACAACTTTCTGGTCAAGGATGTGAACGATCTCGCCCAGACCATCAAGGAAGCTTTTTATTTGGCAATGACGGGCCGCCCAGGGCCCGTGTTGGTGGACATTCCCAAAGACGTCGCGATGAACAAGGCGGACTTCCGGTATCCGGACAGCGTATCGATCCGCGGTTACAATCCGACCATTGAAGGCAACAAGTGGCAGATCAAACAGGCCGTGGAGGCGATTCACAAGGCGAAGAAGCCCATCATTTATGTCGGCGGCGGCGCGGTCTTCTCCAACGCCCACGCCGAATTACTGGAGTTCGCGGAGCTCACGCAGATCCCCGTGGATATGACTTTGATGGCCCTCGGAGTGTTCCCCGGCGCACACCCCTTGTCTCTAGGGATGATGGGAATGCATGGATCGTACGCCTCCAATATGGCGGTGCACTACTCGGATCTCGTCATCGCGATCGGTTCCCGTTTTGATGATCGCGTAACCGGCAAGGTGTCCGAGTTTTGCCCCGAGGCCAAGGTCATTCATATCGATATCGATCCGACGTCAATCCGCAAGAACGTCCAGGTGGACATTCCGGTCGTTGGCGACGTGAAGGCGGTTCTGCGCGAGCTGAACGCGATGCTGCGCGCGACGCCGAACGGCAACGCCATCGAGCAGCGGAAGCCGTGGTGGAATCAGATCAACGAATGGCAGACCAAGCATCCAATGACCTATGTTCAACCGCCGGACGCCCAGATCAAGCCCCAATACATCATTGACCGGCTGTATGAGCTCACCAGAGACAGGGACCCAATCGTGGCGACGGATGTGGGGCAACATCAGATGTGGGCGGCGCAGCATTTCCGGCTCAACAAGCCGCGCAAGTGGCTGACGTCCGGAGGTCTCGGGACGATGGGATTCGGGCTGCCGGCGGCCCTCGGCGCGCAGGCCGCGTTTCGCGATCAATTGGTATTGTGTGTTGCGGGGGATGGAAGCATTCAGATGAACATGCAGGAAATGGCCTGCCATGATCTCGAGGCTTCCTGTGAAGACCTTCATCTTGAACAACCACTTTCATGGAATGGTACGGCAGTGGCAGGACCTGTTCTACGAGGGCCGGTATGCGTCTTCGTATCTGGACACCGTCCCCGATTTCGTCAAAATGGCCGAGGCCTTCAATGCGGTGGGTTTGCGTGCCACCAAAGTCTCGGAAGTGGATGACGTCATCAAAGAATCGCTGAAGACCGATAAGCCCGTTCTTGTGGATATCGAAGTCGACGCCTATGAAAATTGCTATCCGATGATTCCGGCGGGCGGCGCCAACAATGAAATGATTCTTGAAGACCCGCCGGAGATGAAGCGCGGAGCCAAGCCCGCCTCAAAGGTGGCCGGCGAGGACAAGGATACCGTCCTGACCGCGTAAAGCTTCCCTCGCCCCAGTTTCTGGGGAAGAGGGTTAGGTGAGCGGCCTAATAGGAGAAGCAGCTGAATGGAGCATATTATCTCGGTGCTTGTGGAAAACAAGTTCGGCGTGCTGTCGCGGATCGCGAATCTGTTCAGCGGGCGCGGCTATAACATCGAGACGTTGTCGGTCGCACCGACTCTCGACGCGTCGATGTCCATGATGACGATTGTGACGTCGGGGGATGATCGAATTATCGAGCAGATCGTCAAGCAGCTGAACAAGCTGATCGACGTGATCAAGGTGGTGGATCTGAACGAGAGCGAGTTCGTGGAGCGCGAGATGGCGCTCATTAAAGTTCACACGCGGCAAGGTCGTCGATTCCACGCCCACGACGTACACCATCGAGGTCACCGGGGATGTAAATAAAGTAGAGGCGGCAATCAATCTTCTGCAACCGCTCGGCATCAAAGAGCTGGTTCGAACAGGGCGCGTCGCGATCGCCCGGGAGCCAGTCCGATCGACGGCGGCGCAAACCAAACGCGTCCTGAAGGAAGAAAAATAGGAGCTTTTCATGTTGAACATTTATTACGATAAGGACGCGGATCTCAACCGCCTCCGTGGAAAGACCATTGCGATCATCGGGTACGGAAGCCAGGGCCACGCCCATGCCTTGAATCTGAAAGAGAGCGGCATGGACGTTCTCGTCGGCCTACGCGAAGGCGCCTCGTGGCAAAAGGCCGAGCGCGCCGGCCTCAAGGTGATGCCGAGCGCCGATGCGGCAAAGCGCGCGGACATCGTGATGATGCTCGCTCCGGACGAAGTCCAGGCTGCGATCTATCGGGCTGACGTAGCCCCGAATCTGAAGAAGAACGGCTATCTGGCCTTCGGCCACGGCTTCAACATTCACTTCGGGCAGATCGTGGCGCCGGCGAACATTAACGTCTTCATGGTCGCCCCGAAAGGCCCTGGTCATCTGGTAAGATCTGAGTATACGAAAGGCAGCGGCGTGCCCTGCCTCCTGGCCGTTCATCAGGATCCTTCGGGGGATACCAAACAGATCGGCCTAGCGTACGCCTCCGCGATCGGCGGAGGGCGCGCGGGAATCATCGAAACGAATTTCCGCGAAGAGACTGAAACGGATTTATTCGGCGAGCAGGTGGTACTGTGCGGCGGGTTGACGGCATTGATCCAGGCCGGCTACGAAACGCTTGTGGAAGCCGGCTATTCCCCCGAGATGGCCTACTTCGAGTGTCTGCATGAGGTCAAGCTCATTGTGGATCTGATCTACCAGGGCGGCATCGCGAACATGCGCTACTCGATTAGCACGACCGCCAAGTATGGGGATGTCACCCGCGGGCCGCGCATCATCACCGACGAGACCAAAAAAGAAATGAAACGCATCCTGGATGAGATCCAGAGCGGCCGCTTTGCCAAAGAATGGGTCTTGGAATGCCAGGCGAACCGGCCTCAGTACAACGCCTTGCTCAAACGCGGCGAAACCCATGCGATCGAAGAGGTCGGTAGCCGGTTGCGCGGGATGATGCCGTGGCTCAAAAAGGACCAACTGGTCGACAAGGCGAAAAACTGACCTATGGCTGATCGCGCGCGTGGATGGCCAGTCGCCAAAGAGGGACTGCCGTTCTGCGCGGCGGGCGCGGCAGGCTGGGCCGGCGCGGCGGCTCTGGGATGGACCGGACTTGGCGCTGTTTTGGCAGCCACGACGGTATTCACCGCCTGGTTTTTCCGAAACCCCGTCAGAACCGTCCCGCAGGCTCCTAACCTGGTCGTGTCCCCAGGGGACGGGCGGGTGCTGGCAGTCGTCGAAGAGGATGAACCCCGTTTCTTAAAGGATCGGGCGATTCGGGTGAGTATCTTCCTCAGTCCCCTCAATGTTCATATCAACCGCACGCCCTGCGAGGGCACAGTGACCTCTGTCGCTCATTACCCCGGCAGGTTTCTGGTGGCGAGTCGCCCCGGCGCCACGCTCGAGAATGAGCAGACCGCCGTGCTGATCGAGACCGACAAAGGCCAGCGGGTTCTGTGCGTTCAGGTCGCGGGTTATGTGGCGCGCCGGATCGTAACGTGGCTAAAGCCAGGTGAACGTGTGGCTCGTGGCGAGCGGTACGGCCTGATCCGGTTCGGCTCGCGGATGGATGTCTATCTGCCGGTATCCACGGAGGTGAAGGTAGCAGCCGGAGTTCGGGTCCACGGAGGCGAATCAGTGATTGGAATACTTTCCGGAACAGGCGACCACGGGAAGAGCGGCCGGACTTCGGGAAAAGAGCCTGCTCCATGAAGCCCTTAAGGCCCTCCTTGCATCTTCGCAGGCGCCAGGCCATTTACCTCATCCCCAATCTGTTCACCACAGCCAACTTGTTCTGCGGGCTGTACTCGATCATTGCGGCCTTTAATGGGGAGTATCTCAACGCTTCGAGCGCAATCTTGGTCGCGCTGATTTTCGATGTCTTAGATGGTCAAACGGCGCGACTTACGAAAACGACAAGCCAATTCGGGATTGAATTCGACTCCCTCGCTGATCTGACTTCGTTCGGGCTGGCCCCCGCCGTACTGGTCTATGCATGGGCCTTGCACGCCCACGGCGTGCTGGGCCTGGCGGTTGTGTTCGCGTTCGTCGGATGTGGCGCGCTGAGACTGGCTCGCTACAATGTACAAGCGGCGACCAGCGACAATCGCTATTTCACGGGTCTGCCGATTCCCGGCGCAGCCAGCGTCTTGGCCTCGCTGATCCACTTCGATCATCATATACTCCAGCTCGGTCAGGCCATTAAGCCGGTGATGGTGTTGGTCGTCACCTTTCTATTGTCGTTTTTGATGGTCAGCACGATTAAATACGTCAAACTCCGAGCGAGGCGGTTCCACGCCGCCGAAGGCTTCGTGTATCTGGTCTGGGGGGTGTTGGGGATCATGCTCGTTGCCGCCATGCCTCCGGTGGCTTTGTTTACACTATTCGCAGGATACGCAGTTTTCGGGGTAGTTATGTGGCTCCTGGGGATGGTCCGTCCTGCGACGCGGCGCTCCACAGCGCAAGAACGCCCCGCTGCTTCTCCTCTCTCACCGGTGGAGAGGATAGGAGAGGGAAGAGATAGATGAGGGGAATTTCGCCATGGCACGCATGATCCGTATTTTCGATACGACGCTTCGCGATGGAGAACAGTCTCCTGGGGCGTCGATGAATCTCGAAGAAAAACTGATAGTGGCGAAGCAACTGGCGCGACTGAACGTTGACATCATCGAGGCCGGGTTCGCGTACAGCTCGCCGGGAGACTTCGAAGCGATCCGGAGGATTGCGCAGGAGGTGGAAGGGCCGATCATTTGCAGCCTCGCTCGCGCTCGTCCCGAAGACGTGGACCGGGCATGGGAGGCTCTGCGCGGCGCGCCAAAAATTCGTATCCACACCTTCATCTCAACGTCGGATATCCATCTCAAGCATCAGTTCCGGCTCACGCGCGACCAGGCGAGGGAACGGGCGGTCGAAATGGTACAGCGGGCCAGAGGGTACGTCGAAGACGTGGAATTCTCCCCGATGGACGCCACCCGCTCCGATCCAAAGTATCTGTATGAGGTGCTGGAGGCCGTCATTACGGCCGGTGCTACCACCGTCAATATCCCCGACACCGTCGGATACGCGGCGCCGCAGGAATTCGGGATGTTGATTCGCGGCATTCGCGAGAATGTATCGAACATCAAGCAGGCGATTATTTCGGTGCATTGCCATAATGATCTCGGGGTGGCGGTGGGGAATTCCCTGGCGGCCATTGGCGCCGGCCAGGTTGAATGCACGATCAACGGCATCGGCGAGCGCGCCGGGAACGCCTCACTCGAGGAGATCGTCATGGGTCTGCGCACTCGCAAGGACTTTTACGGCGCGGACACCCAGATCCAGACGGAGGAGATTCTCAAGAGTAGCCGCTTGGTCAGTAACATTACCGGCATGGTGGTGCAGCCGAACAAGGCGATCGTCGGCGCCAACGCCTTTTCGCATGCCTCGGGGATCCATCAGGACGGGCTGCTCAAGGAGAAGACCACCTACGAGATCATGCGCCCGGAGTCGATCGGATTGGGCAAGAGCACGTTGGTGATGGGCAAGTTGTCCGGCCGCCACGCGTTCCGGCAACGGCTGGAGGAGCTCGGCTACAAAATGACCGATGAAGAGCTCAACAAGGCGTTCGAGCGGTTCAAGCGGCTCGCCGATCAGAAGAAAGAAGTCTACGAAGAAGACTTGGAGGTCATTATCTCCGAGGAGCTGCAGACGATTCCCGAGACCTACCGGCTCAAGTCTTTACATGTAGAAAGCGGCACGGATACGGTCCCCACCGCTCAGATCGAGCTGGAGATCGATGGCAAATCTTCGCGGCAGGTGGGCAAAGGTGACGGGCCAGTGGATGCGGCCTATCGGACGATCGCGGTCATGACCGAGACCAAGAGCACGCTGCTGACTTACGTGGTGAAAGCAATCACCGGCGGAACCGACGCCCAGGGCGAGGTCATGGTGAAGGTAGAGGAGGGCGCGAAGACTGTCACCGGCCATGGCTCGGACACAGACATCATCGTCGCGTCCGCGAAGGCCTATCTGAATGCTCTTAATAAGCTTGCCTACTGGAAGTCCCGCAAGGATGAGAAGATCAGCTATAAAGAAGCGTGACTGAAGAAGCGGAGAGGCTCCATTGCCGAATGGTGCCTCTTCCTTTGTTTACTTGAAGAGCCTTAAGACTCCGCTTAACACCCCCGCTTTTTGCGATAGAACTTCCATCTCGCCGGCGTCCAGCCAGACACCCTGACATCCAGGGCAGCGATCAATTTTCACGCCCTTGTACTCGATCTCGTAGAGGGGTTGTCCGCACTTCGGACAGTGCATGTGATGGAGCTCCTTGAGTCGCGTCTTTTCCTCCGACGCCATGGCGTCCCGCGCGGCTTCGGCCTCGAGACGTCTCTTTTCGATAGTCTGTCGGGCGAAATACTCTTCTTCCTTCTCGCTGGGCTTTTGCAGTCCCATGGAATTTCTCCGTGACTTTCTCTTGCTGTCGCTAGAGTGGAGGTTTCGAGCGACGCGCGCGAATGACCAGATAGATCGAGCGGCCGCCTTGGAACAGGACATAGATGAATAGACCGATGAAGAAGGCGTTCCATCCCGCGTCCTGCCATTGCTTGCCGGATGGGTCGTGCAATACCAGGCCGAGGGCGACATGACCTCCGAGTCCAATGCTCAGAGCGAAAATGATCCATTCTTTCGCCCAAACCGCTTTTGTGGCTTGTAGCATATCACCCGCCCGCCATTTCACCCGCCCACCCTGAGTCGGCCAAGACCGACTCTTTGCCCCTGGGCTCCGCCAAGACGGAGCCTTTTCCCGAGTCACCCTCTATTACACCCGGCCCACCCAGCGTCGATCGACCCATTGCAATTTCGGAGCAATGGGTGCCCCCGAGGCCGCTTTTCCCGGGCCCAGGCGCGCTTCAGTAGCGACCCAGTCTTGGCTGGGTGGCTTTAGATAGACGCGCCCCTTATTGCACCCACCCGCCCTGGCGCCGCCGAGACGGCGCCTGTTTCCCCGCCCGTAGCCTACCCCTTACCAAGAAGCTCAAGGCGTCGTCAAGACGGGTTCTTATCCCGCAGGACGGCCTCAAGTAAATGTGAGCGGCCTCCGATCTTAATGGAAGAGAGGCATTATGTCCGGACAATGGCGGAAGTTTCTGGAGGGGTTTCGCATCGCCATTCAACTCTGGTGGCTCACCCTTCGCGTGGAGTATCTTCGGATGACCATCCTGAAGCCTTTGAACAAAAAGCTGAAAACCCATGCGCAGTGGAAGTAACCGTCGTCCCGTTGCGCGTCGATAGTTATTGGAAATCCAGTTGAGCTTACGGTAGGATGATCGGAGGTCAGCAGACCTTTTGGGAGAGTTGCCGTGGCAGAAGGCAAGGATTCAAAATCCAAGAAACTCGAACCTGGGAAGCCTGAATCCGAGAAGCCCAAAAAGAAAGAGCTGCAGATGGTGCCCCATCCGGAGGAGGAGGAGGACATTTCCTCGGAGATGAGCGATCTCTTTGATGAAGAGTCGGTCAAGCATCAGCACGGACATGCTGAGCCCGAAGGTGATTAGCGCCACCCCCACGTCTGTCTAATCCTCGCCTGGAGTTCTTCATATGCTGAAGGAGATGATCGATGAAGTGACCAAAGCCAACCAGGGGTTTTATCAAGCCTTCGAGAGCCTGGATATCCGGCATATGGACACGATATGGGCGAAAGAAGAATATGTCACCTGTATTCATCCTGGATGGAGTATTCGCTCAGGATGGCCGGATGTCAGGGACAGTTGGGTGAGGATCTTCAATAACACCTTTTCAATGGAATTTCGACTGAGCGATATCATGATCCAGGTGGCGGGGGATGTCGCCTGGGTGTTGTGCATGGAGAATATTAAGAATAAACAGGACGCCGAGACGCAAGAATCCCAGGTCCTAGCGACCAATCTCTATGAGCGCCTGGCCGGCCGCTGGCTCATGGTCCACCATCATGGCTCGCACGTGATGTAGTACTTTCTTCGGGATTTCCTTAAATCAACTGCAAAGCCTCGCGGAGTTCCCGTAGGGTTGCAAGGGCCTCGGAAGCGTCTTTCTCAGACGGCAGGCTGTTCACCTGAGCTGAAGGAACAGCATCCGGGTACGTTAGAGGGATCAGATACTTTTCCAGCCCGTAGCACGCATCTTCGAACCGCGCCAGCTCCGCATTCGCTTCGACGCAGATTGCTAAAAGCTCCGACAAGTGCTGAACTTGTGGAATCGGACGATGGCGCTCCGAGAGAAACGCCTTGAGGGAGTTGGCGGCCGCCCGCTGGGTTTGGAGACAGACTTGATTCCAGAGGCCGAGTTTCTGCGCGGCTTCGGCCATCTGCACAGTCTCCATCGCGAAGGCCGCCCATCTATTTCCGGCGTTCATAAGCTACCGCTCCCTTGTATATAATCTCATCCAGCACAAAGACCCGCCGTTCGTCGACCAACGCCTCCACCTCCTCAGGAGTATAGACCAGCACATCGAGGCCTACCTTGGGCCGCACGAGACGCAGAACTTCTTCGATGCGCTCCAAGAGGGGCTTCTCCGTCTTCTTGACCACCACCAGGTCCAGGTCGCTCCAGGGATGAAACTCGCCCTGGGCCGCCGATCCAAAGACAATGAGCTTTTCAGGTTGGTAGTCTCGAATGAGGATCTCCATTATACGATTGAGTTCCTTTTCAAGGAGCAGTCCGCGTTGTTGGGCTAGGGCATCCATTGCGAATAGGCGAGGCGCGGATTATGCCGAACGGATCAAGCGATTGCAAGGAATGTTGACTTGAGAGCACTTCTGTTCTAAAGATAGGCCTCCGGCCGATCCCTAAGGAGGGACGAAAGAAAAAACCATGAGGCAGCGGAACGGTGTCAGATATCGCCATGCTGTTGCGTTGCGTCTTGCTCTTGCCGCAACGGCGATCCTCGCTCTCTCGGTCAACCCTGCCTTGGCAACCGTGATGTACACCGTCACAATTGATGACCCTGCTAACTTATTTCCCGCGTATCATGCTCCGATTGTATCGAACGTATTAGCCGCTGGTGCCAGATGGTCGCAGTTCCTTGTGGGCGATGCCACCATCGATCTGCAGATCGGATTCAGTGGTATTCCGACGGCGGAGGGGAGTAGCGTCACCACAGGGTTTGTGAGAAACAATGGGACGTTTAACGTGTTCGAACAGGGAGCGGCTGCTGAAGTCCGGACCGGCATGGATCCCAATGGACCCAGTCCTGACGGCGTGATCACCATCGGCAAGAACTATCTGGTAAACAACCTTGCATTCGACCCTCATCCTGCAGTGCGCAGTGATCCAATTCCGGCCGGCAGGACCGATGCCGTGTCGATATTCATTCACGAAATTGGACATATCTTAGCGATCAACGGGTTTCGCGACGGTTTCAATGGATCACTTCCGGGGGACTACGAATCAACCTTTGACGAGCAGACGACCTTCGACGGGAGCAATTTTTTTTTCAACGGTCCGAGGGCGACGGCGCTGTACGGTAAACCGGTGCCGTTGACGTTCGGCAACTATGTGCATCTGGGCAATGCGGACCCCCGCCCCGGCAGCGATCTTATCCCGGATCTGATGAACGGCGTTCAGTTCAACACGGACACGCGTTACGACATCTCGCTGCTCGACCTCGATATTTTCTGTGATGTGGGAGTGCCCGGGACGACTTGTCAGGGACCGGTGGTGCCGGAGCCAAGCACCTGGCTCCTCTTCGGCTCCGGCCTGGTTGGATTTCTTTTACTGAGATCTAAGTTGAAGCACAGACGGTAAAAAATTCTTCCCTAGGAGAATTTTAGGAACGGTAACGCCTCCACGGTAGCTGCAGCTCTTCGTTCGTCAATCTCGACCGCAAGCTCAGTTCCGGGCGTTGTAAAATCGCGCAGCGGAAACCCCAATGCAATGACTTTTCCGAGGGACGGAGACAGCACCGCGCTGGAGACCCAACCGACTTCGCGGTCGCCACTGTATACTTTGGCGCCGGAGAGGGGAACGGCCAATTCACTAAGAATCAGGCCGACAAGCCGCCGGCGAACTGAGCCATAGGTATCCATCCGCGCGACCACTTCCTGACCGGGATAGCAGCCTTTGCTGAGGCTAAAGGATTTGCCCTCCAGATTGGCTTCGGGGGGCACAATATTCTCGTTCAAGTCTGGACCCATCTTGGGAATACCCGCTTCCACACGCAACGTTTCGAGAGCGTGCGTCCCGAAGGGCTGCAGCCCCATTGCCTCGCCCACGGTCCATAACCGCTCCCAGGCACCCCGCAACCCGCCTGATGGAATAAGAATTTCGATGTCAGTCGCCCCTGTCTCCTCGCTCCGGATGAGCAATGCCGGGTGTCCATCGATTTCCAGCTTCTCGAAGGACAGCGGTTTCAAGGAAGAGAGGTCTGTGCCGAATGTGGAACGAATCAACTCCAGAGCTTTCGGCCCGCTAATGAGTAGCAACCCCCAGGTCTCACCGTAGTTTTCCATCTTTGCCTTGGTGCCGAAGAGCAGAAATTTACGGAGTGTGGAGAATGTCGTGTCTCCTGTCTCTCCGACGTCTTCCAGCATCAGGGCATCGCCTAACTGATAGACGCGAAAATACGCGATGATTTTACCCTTGTGAGTGAGAAAGGTGGAGTAGATCCCCTGCCCGGCTGTAAGCGGCAGAATGTCATTGCTGATGATGCTCTGAAGCTCTGAAGCCACGTGACTCGATCCTCGCCGGTCACGCGGATCTTACCCCGAGAGGACAGATCCATGATCCCGACGGCGTTGCGGACTGCACTATATCCGGCGGAGGGATCCCCATAATGAGCAGGGACTTCCCATCCGGACTGCTCGAGGAAAACCGCTCCGCGTTTGGCGTGATCTTCGTGGAGAGGGGATCGCTTCATCTTTTTTCACCCTCCCGCCCCGCGTCCGCTTTTGCACCCGCCCCCCCTGGCTCCGCCAAGACGGCGCCTTGGCCCTTGGGGACGGCCGCTTTTCCCTGTGGTTTCACGACCTCCTGGAGGAGGGCCAGGGTTCTGGATGAGAACTCGTTACGCGAGACTATTTTTGTTACGCCAAGTTTTTGTGCGCGCTTCCAGCCTTCCACGTCCTCATGGTTGGCGAACGCGAGGATAGGGATGGACCTCGAACGGTCGTCTCGTTTCAGGGCCTCGATCGCCTTGAAAGCATCCAGGGACTCATCGTTGATGTTGAGGACAATCGCGGCCGGGTTCAGCGCCTGGGCCTTTTCGGCGACATCGTCCTGGGATCGTGCTTTCTCCAGAATGTAGCCCTGAGGCTTCAGCGCGTCTCGGAGTTTCGTATAGAAGAAGACGTCGTTGACAGCCGCCAGCACACTCTTGTTTTCCATGCTCTCCTAATTCCCCCTCCTTTGTAAGGAGGGGAGCGGGGAGGTAGAGTTTCGTCAGCTCTACCCTTCAGTTCTACCCCTCCTTGCCTCCCCTTACAAAGGGGAGGAACCATCCGTTACTCCTGTTTCAGCTTCTTCTTGACGAGGCCTGCGGCCCGCCGGCCGGACAGGAGCATGGCGCCAAAGGCCGGCCCCATGCGCGGTGAACCATCCACGGCCGAGACCGAAAGGCCCGCGAGGAAGCAGTTCGCATAGACTTCGCGGGTGTTCTCCACGACGAGTTCTTCCGAACGCTCCACCCACATCGCCCCGTTGCCGGGGACCGCCTTGACCAGGCCTCGCCGGTGGAGAAGCGCGACAACCGCGGCGTCATGCCCGGTCGCGTCCACCACAACTTTTGACTCGAGCGCGATGGGATCGACGTGCACCGCGTCGTGCCCGGCATGCTCAACAGGGGACCAGTTCACGACGACGCCTTCCAGGATATTTTCACGTCGCAGAACCAGGTCGATCACCTTGGTCAGGTTCAGTACTTTTACACCCGCATCGTAAGCGGCGGCGATGAGCTTGGCCGTCGCGTGTGGGGGATCTACCATGAACATGCCTTCGCATTCTTTGATCCGCTTCGCCGGAATCCCGAATTCGTTCAGGATCTTGTCGGCGGGCGCGCAAATCGTCGCCTTGTTCATGAGGTAACCGCCGGACCAGAACCCTCCGCCCAGAAATAGCGATTGTTCGATCAGCAATGTTTTGTAGCCCGCCGAGGCGAGATCGCGGGCGCAGAGCAGTCCCGATGGGCCGGCCCCGACCACGATCGCATCGCTCTCGATAAGACCATCGAACTCCTGATAGAACTCACGCGCGATCTGCCGCGTGATGTCTCGCTCCCGCAGGGGCACCGTCCATTTGTTTGCCATAAAGTGCCTCGTTAGAAAACGGATTCAGACTCTGTTCTACATTTCCCCTCCTTTGTAAGGAGGGGAACGGGGAGGTAAAGATTCGTTACTCTACCCCACCTTGCCTCCCCTTACAAAGGGGAGGGTTCATTAGAAACTAGATCAGACTGAGACACCCCCGTTATTGATAAATTTCCGCACCCGCCTGCTTGAACTCCTCGGCCTTTTCGGTCAGGCCGGCGGCGATCGCCGTCTCTTCGTCTAACGCTTTTTCCTGGGCATATTTGCGCACGTCCTCCGTAATCTTCATCGAACAGAAGTGCGGACCGCACATTGAGCAGAAATGAGCGACCTTCGCGGCATTTTGGGGCAGCGTCTCGTCATGAAACTCCTTGGCGGTCTCAGGATCGAGGGAAAGATTGAACTGATCTTCCCAGCGGAATTCAAAGCGGGCCTTGGACAAGGCGTTATCCCTCGCCTGGGCGCCGGGATGGCCTTTGGCAAGATCGGCGGCATGCGCGGCGATCTTATAGGTAATGACGCCGGTCTTCACATCCTCCTTGTCGGGCAGACCGAGATGCTCCTTGGGAGTGACGTAACAGAGCATGGCGCAGCCGAACCAGCCGATCATGGCGGCGCCGATCCCTGACGTGATGTGATCATACCCGGGGGCGATATCGGTCGTGAGCGGTCCGAGCGTGTAGAACGGCGCCTCCTGACAGGCCTCCAGTTGTTTCTCCATATTGACTTGAATCAGATGCATCGGCACATGCCCCGGACCTTCGATCATCACCTGGACATCATGCCGCCACGCGATCTGCGTCAGCTCGCCCAGGGTCTCGAGCTCTGCGAACTGCGCCTCGTCGTTCGCGTCGGCAATGGAGCCGGGGCGAAGTCCGTCCCCGAGGCTGAATGACACGTCGTAGGCTTTCATGATCTCGCAGATTTCTTCAAAGTGCGTGTAGGTAAAGTTCTCCTGATGATGCGCGAGACACCACTTCGCATGGATGGAGCCGCCGCGCGAGACGATGCCGGTTACCCGGGGGGCGGTGAGTGGGACATAGCGAAGCCGCACGCCGGCATGGATCGTAAAGTAGTCCACTCCTTGTTCGGCCTGCTCGATCAAGGTGTCGCGAAACATCTCCCATGTGAGGTCTTCAGCTTTGCCGCCGACTTTTTCCAGTGCCTGATAAATTGGGACCGTGCCGATCGGCACAGGGGAGTTACGAAGAATCCATCTTGCCGGTCGACAGGTCCATGACCGTATCGGCGCCCCAGCGGGTCGCCCAGATCATCTTCTCAACCTCTTCTTCAATGGAGGAGGCGACCGCGGAATTTCCGATATTGGCGTTGATCTTCACCAGGAAGTTCCGGCCGATGATCATCGGCTCGAGTTCCGGATGGTTAATATTGCTTGGGATGATGGCTCGCCCGCGCGCGACCTCATCACGCACGAACTCGGCCGTGATTTCCGACGGGATGCTTGCACCCCAGGAGTGTCCGGCATGTTGGGAGACCAAGCGGTCTGCAAGCCGGCTGTTGTTTTTGGCGTGGCCATTGCCACGCTCATTGCCGGCGGTCAGCGATTCTTTGCGCCGAAGGTTTTCTCGGAGCGCGATGAATTCCATCTCGGGGGTGATAAGCCCCTTGCGGGCGTAGTGCATCTGGGTCACATTCGTGCCGGCCTGAGCGCGAAGCGGCTTACGAATCCAACTTGGGATCTGCCGCTCGCATGCGGCCGTATTCGGATGAGACGGCAGCAAGCTCCTCGACATCGGCTCGTTCGAGAATCCAAGGACGCCGTAAGGCAGCGAGCCCGAGCCGAATGTCGATTTCCGAGTGAGGATCGGTATAGGGGCCCGACGTGTCATAAACCAGAAAAGATCCATTCTCTTCTGCGGCACCACTGGTCCTTGTCGGTGTGAGAGTGATCTCCCGCATGGGGACTCGGACATCCGGACGTCTGCTCTGAACATACACCTTGCGTGAGGAAG
>VBON01000163.1 GCA_005877525.1 Nitrospirota bacterium | reverse complement strand
TCGATTGTTCCTGTCACCCAGCAGGCCTGGCAGGCTGCGGTCTCGAACGATGTGTCGCTCGCGGTGCAGGAGCAGGCGCTCCGCCAAATCCGCGATCTCGAGGCGCGGGGTGCGCAGCTGTACGACTGCGAGTACGGCCCGACGTATCCCGACAGCACCGGGTCTGAAACCGTGACGTTCTGGTATAAGGACATGCCCATTGCAATGGCGGAATTGCTAAAGGTATCGCGGAAGCATCCGTTGGCCAAGTTTGGGGATGAAGCTGTTACGGCGTGCCCCGTGACGCTCGCTGATGCGCGCCAGACGTTGACCAAGTCGCGGCAGGTGGGCTTGAACCGGGTCGATCAAGCCGCCTTGCCGCGGGCCGAGATCCCCCTGAATCGGATCATGGGAAATCTCTATCCGGTGTACCAGAACGTCAAAAAAAGCTGGGCATCCTACAAAGCCACGCACGATCCGCGTGATCAGCAACAGGCGATCGCGGGAAAAGATCAGTTGCTGGGCGGCCCAGCCGGATACCAGACCGCGTGCGAGAAGATGAAACTGGCCGGTCAGCCTCCCAACAATGTCCACTGCCAGATTGCCGAGCAATTGGCGGACGAATTCCGCGATATCCCTGATGCTCCCGGCGCGCAAGACCCCAAGAGGCGCCCCGGCGGCGACTGTGCGGATGACTTCAAGAAGTTATTCGACCCCTACTGCAAGATGAAGCGATAGTGTAGCCCCGTCTGCATCAGTGGGGAGGAGCACACGATGAACAGTGAGTGCCGGCAACTCCGGCGAAGTGCATTCTTTGTGGACGCTGATTCAGCGGTCTGAATAGCGCGCAGGTAGCTGCGTCTTGCAGTGCTGTTGACGCCACCACAGAAGGCCGGCCAAGCCGGTCGCAAACAAGAGCCACGTTGAAGGCTCAGGCACCGCAGCGCCAATATAACCTTCCGCAATGTCATTTGTGCACACAGCTGATGCAAACCCGACATCTAGTCCAGAGGATAGATCTATAAGAAAGCTTGCACTGGGCGTAAAATTCAAGCTCGAGAGCACTTCATACCCTCCAATGTTTGCTGTGGAAACAGTGCCGTCGCCTATCACCACCGCACCCGTAGGGTTGATTCTCACTGGTGTATTGGTTCGATATCCCAGGCCGCTGCTGCCAAGATAGTCATCGGAGCTTCGAGTTCCAAGAATTGAGTACAACTTACCCGCAAGCAATCCATCGTGCGAGACAAGCGCAACGCCGTATCGATAGGATCCACCCACCGAGAAAAGAAGATCGCCGACTTCTATCGTACTGCCAGCAAAGGTGTAGGGCGCGAGGCTGGCGTCTCCGAAGTTATAATTAAATCTGATTCCCGCTGTCACGCCACTGGCACTTAACTGCGTGAAGGTCAGAGACTCAATATCAAAGCCCCCTAAGGCGCCAATGACGTCCCCATTGCTGCTACCGGAATTGTTTTGCCCTCCATACGGGTCGGTAATAGTGATCGGCAAAGCATAAGCAAGCTGTACACTTACGCACCCGAGGAAGAAGCTCCCCAACAATCGACGCAATATACGCATACACGGCACCTCTCTAGTTAAATCTAACTAGGTGAATGCAATACCAGAGCCTTATTCGTTACCTGGCGGATTTATTCAGAATCAGTAAGAGCATGGAAGGGAAAACGTCGCCTGATCCGACACTTCTTCATGATCAATGCCGTTAAAAGTGCCCATTCATGGCAAGACCTGTCCAAAATTAGGACCGGATGATCGCCAATGTCAGAAAAAGACACTGTTAAATTTTCTGACAGTGATGACTCGGGGTCGGTGCTGGCGTTACGGAAAGCTGGGGCCGCCTAAACCATCACGTTGCTCGCGGAGGCAACTTAGGCTCGAGGTCCAAACATTTTGAACTGTTCATCCCAAATCAAACGAGTCGTTTTCCCATGGGTGACACCTTCCCGCTGCAAGATCTTGTTTGCTGTCTCCCAGGCTTTCTCAATCGCCATGGCGCGCGATCCATACCGCACTCCATCGGCGGGAAGGTCTCGCAGGATCGAGGGTTCATTAGGATGAGGGTGGTCGACCACCATGAAGCGACCCTCAGCCTGCCAGTAATATAGGTCAATTATGGTTGGATGCAGCAGAATCAAGCCTGCTTTGTAAGCCGTTTGAGGAGTATCTGATCGAGGCATCTGTGCACGAGTGATAAGCGCATCTCGAACGGAGCTGCTGCCGATAGTGACTGTCTGGGTATTGTTGATGTGGACGTTCCTTGCACTCTGAATCGTCTCGAACGCCTCTTGGGCGCCTTGGAGATCCCCAGACTGAAGGGCCTGTGCAAGGTCCGAAAACGCGTCGCGCACAGTCGATCCCGATATCTGTCGTTCACTGCTGGAATCGGTATTCTGAACGTGGTTGTGCGAGGATACTTCGGTAACGGTCATGGTGTCTCCTTTCGCCTGGCCCTTGGATAAGCAATTTGAGAGCCATTAAAAGTCGCGGCGTTCTCCTTGATTTCTCAAGGGCTTCAAAACACGTATCGGCGATCTTGGATTCAATGCGGCAAATGCTGCCCAGGAAAATGTGTGGATTGTGGACTGGATTAAGATTTTGAAGGGGAAGCCGGCGCGCGCTATATTTCGGGTAGGGTGAGGGCTGGAGGGTCCCCGGGATGGGTTGGGCAGATTGGGTTTAGTTGGGCGATGGGTCATTCTATGGTGGAGTGATCCCCCTAAGTGGGTTATTGTTCAACGAGAGCCGCTAGACTCCAATAATGCGAGCCACGCGAAGTTGTATCAACGCGGTTTTGCCAGGAGGTATCTATGACTCGGTCCCTCTCCTCACTGATGGTGCTGTCATGAAATGGACGGGTCTGTACCTTATCGGTTACGTGATTTTCATAGCCGGCGTTCTCATGGCGCTCTGGAAAGAAGGTGTTCTTGCGTCAGTCGGCGCGTTTTGGACGGGCGTGGGCGTCGTCATCGCGATCGGTCTGGGGATCATGTTTGCGGTCGCCAATAGTGGCGTGAAGGAAAACATTCAGATTGACAAGGGATGACTGCGGTGGACGAGTTTCGGACTGCGGGCTGAGCGGGCGCGCGACGCTATAACTTTAAATTTGACATCATCTTAAGTAGCCTGATATGCATGCTTCAAACCTCTACGATTTTCGGCTTAGGGTTTTCATTGACGATTGATGCTTAGCCATAGAAAATCTCCCGAATGCGCTAGAGCCCCTTTTCGAGCTATCTGTAAAACTCGAGCTACCTCAGTTTGTAAGATTTGGCTCTTCATATGCCTGGCAGGCGGCTCGCTATTCTCTTCACTCGCTTCGGCTGCTGAGGAGCAGAAAGCCCCCTTAGCAGGTGAGCCATTTCAAATGGAAGTGAAGGGACGAGAGATTGATGTTCCCGCTCGCGATCGTCGGAACCAGACCGCCATCGATGTTGGCGTGCTACTGATTCCCAAAGGGCCACGTACGCAGCAGGTCAACCCCTATGGCTCACTTTTCGTGTGGCGGAACGACGACACGCGGCGTTTTCGAGGCACATTTGCAGGTTTGTATAACGACGTCCGGTACAATGTCGGATCGCAGCGGGCCCACGGCTGGGAGGCGGTCTTCACCTTCAATAATTATATCGTGCCCTTTGGCCGCTATGAAGATGTCGAAGGCCGGGCCATTACAGACGTCGAGCTTAAATGGAGCTCTATTTTCGCAGGACTGGGGATTGGGTATCGAAAGTCATTGCCCCCCGGCCATCAAGACAGTGCCCTCGAAATGGCGCTGACCTATGAACCCGGCTATCTGTGGTTCGACAGAGGCAAGCTCGCGTCGCCCCAGTTCACCGTCCCCAGCGATACCTACGAGGGCCGCGTGCATTTCCGCTTGCGCACCGACATGCTGGACCGCAATTTTATGGAATTGGCGCACAGGGGAGTGTCATTTGGCGGCGATTTCGTGTCCGGGCATCGGGCGCATTGGCAACCGTGGGGCGGAGTGGTCTTCGACTCCCCCAACGTTAACAAGGAACGGGATTATCTTGCGGGGAGTGTGTACGCGGTGGCGGCCGGTGGGGTGCCGTTTGTAGCCAGTGACCGGCACCGTCTCATCGCGTCGGCCTATGGTGGGATAGGGGAACACCTGGACCGCTTTTCCGCGTTCCGATTGCCCGGCAGACCGAAAGGATATGAATGGGATGCCATTTCACGCCCCATGCTGCCTGGCGTGGCCTTCAATGAACTGTTTCCTTCAAAATATGTCATTACCGATCTGACCTATCGCTTCGGAGCGAACTTAGCTCTCTATCCTTATATCCGTGGAACCTATGCAGTCGTGGAACGACCACGCTTTGCAAACAACGGAACTATCAAAATGCAGATGGATCCCCTTCCCGCCGTAGGTGGCGGCGTAATCACCAGAGGGCCTTGGCGCACACAGGTCGAACTGAACTACACATACAATTTCGGAATATTTCGAAGCACGGATAGTGGACCCCAAATGGGAGGGCATGGCATCTTCATCTCTTTTTCCAGAGGGATCTCTTCTTTGTTCAAAGGATCGTCGAAGGCGGAGCCCAAGACGCCCTTGGCGACAGTCCCGGAGCCAGCGCCGGTAGACGAAGCACCACCTATCATTAAGTAGTATGATCCTTTCCCTAATGGCCTCTCCTTCGTAAGGTGCCCCCTCCGTTAGAGTCTCAATGCCCTGTCCTTCTGTTGTGTATTCTAAGTAAAGAGTGACGTTTTTTCCGGCAGGGCGTCAAAGGATATAGACGATATGAATGACCATCCATGGGTCCTGGATCTGAGGGACGCGCTCGATGTTGCCCTCTGCGGCGGAAAGGCCGCGAAACTTGCCCAATTACTACGCGCGGGCTATCGCGTTCCCGACGGGTTCT
>VBON01000155.1 GCA_005877525.1 Nitrospirota bacterium | reverse complement strand
TGAGGCATCTGATAAGGCAGCAGCAGCCCTTTGTAGACAATGGTACGGCCCGAAAGGCTGGGGATGTAAAAGTATTGCCGCGCGTCGATGGCCGATTCACGAACGGCCCTCTCCACTCGTTTGCGAATGATGTAGAGCGTGCGTTCAAACTTCCCCTCGTCAAAATGATCCCGGGCGATGAACACCTGGCGAATGACGGGTTCGGTCTGCCGGGCTTGAGGGCCGATCGCCTGGCTGTTCACCGGCACGGTCCGCCAGCCGAGACACCGCAGCCCTTCCTCGGCGATGATGCGCTCAAAGAGGCGCTCGCATGACGCGCGATGAATTTCGGCGGGAGGCAGAAACACCATGCCGACGCCGTATTCGCCGGCGCCGGGCAGTTTCACGCCCACGTCGTCTGCGGCGGGCTTTAAAAACTCGTGGGGGACTTGCAGCAGAATGCCGGCGCCATCACCGGTGCAGGGGTCGCAACCTTGAGCGCCGCGGTGAAAAAGATGATCGAGGACCGCCAGGCCTTTGCGCACAATATCGTGAGATTTCGCGCCCTTGATGTTCGCAACAAATCCAATCCCGCACCCATCCTTCTCAAAGGCGGGGTCATAAAGTCCTTGCTTGGGAGGTAGTCCGGGTATCTCCATTGCGCTCTCTTAGGTGAAGAAAATACTCTAGATCGGCAAGCAACGAATGGTAAACATCCTAACTTGAGGGGATCAGATGTGTCAAGCGAGCATGAAGATCGCACTGCGTAAAAAAGCCAGATTGATCGAGCTCTTAACGCGTAGGCCTAATGATTGTGTGACTGCGGGCCTTGGGTCAAAAGGCCCCTACTTTCTCGCCGCTACAACGACGGCAATTCCCTTGACAATTCCCCGAGCCCTCCCCTAGTATCCGGCCATGCCCAATGGCCCAGAAACCTGTGTAATTGAGGGCATGCGGGAGGTTTGGGAGTGCTATCGCGGAGAACTTAATGCCGTCGAAGATCAAATCCGCCAGAATCTCGATTCGAAAGTCGCACTAGTCAATACCGTTTCGGCTCATATCTTGAACAGCGGCGGCAAGCGGATTCGTCCGCTTCTGCTGATTCTCAGCGCCCGCCTTGCCGGATATAACGGGTCTCACGATATCCTCTTGGCAAGCATGGTTGAATACATACATACCGCCACTCTGTTGCATGACGACGTCGTGGATCACGCTGACCTTCGGCGTGGGAAAACTACAGCTCGCGGGCTATGGGGAAACCAGGCCTCCATTTTAGTGGGCGATTATCTGTATTCGAAGGCGATCTGTCATATCGTCGGCTTTCACAATCAGGACGTCAATGAATGTCTCTCCATGGCATGCCGAAAGATGGCCGAAGGCGAATTGATGCAGCTTTCGTACAAGGACCAAGCCAATCATTCAGAACGGGAGTATTTGAAAATCGCCGAGCACAAGACCGGAGCGCTGATCGCCGCGGCCTGTCGAATGGGTGCGGTTCTGGCCGACGCAGATCCCTTACAACGAGACGCTATGTTCCGGTTCGGCCAGGCATTAGGAGTAGCGTTTCAGGTCGCCGATGATACCCTTGATTACGCCGCTCAGCGGGAAGTACTCGGAAAATTGCTAGGCAAGGACCTGGGTGAAGGCAATGTAACCTTACCGTTGCTTCATGTTAAGCAATATTGTACGGAATCCGAGCGCCAGCGGCTCGCCGAGATCATGGAAACCGATGAAGGCGGCGACGGCAATTTCGTATGGATAACCGCCCTGATGGAGCGCTATGGCTCGATTGACTATGCCCTCGCTACAGCTCGCCGTTATATCGAAGATGCCAAGGGGTGCCTGGATGCCTTCGAAGATTCCTCGCACAAGCGAGCCCTACACGTTATCGCCGATTATATGGTGGCCCGCGACCATTAGGGTAGAGTAGAGGCGGTGTTTTTCTTTGTACAACCGCCGGGGGCTAGAGCCGCCCACCCTGCGCTTGTAGTGCACCCACTCACCATTTCACCCACAAATCCCCATCCCTTCGTTTGCTTAGCACGGGATGCCATTACTCTCTTTGTCGAGGCCGGACAAGTAATCACACCACTGGAGGGCTGCTACGAACAGTTTGAGATCTTGCGGCGACAGACGGGGGTGTTTGTAACATTGAGGAAATCTGGAGAGCTCCGTGGCTGCATGGGGACCCTTGAGCCGGCCTGCGTGAATATGGCTTTAGAGATCATTGAGAACGCGATCTCGGCAGCGTTTCGAGATCCCCGCTTCGTTCCGGTCAATACGGAAGAAGTTGCGGATCTTACCATTTCAATTGATGTTGTGAAACCGCTAGAGCGGGTGCTGTGCATGGCAGATCTTAATCCCTCCTGCTATGGTGTCGTCGTGAGACAGGGGATGCGGCGCGGACTATTGCTGCCTGGAATCACAGAGATCACATCCGTCGAAGCCCAGTTGGCGATCGCCCGTGAAAAGGGCGGCATCGGAGAAGATGAAGACATCGAGCTCTTTCGGTTTGAAGTTGACCGCTATCACTGATGCAGATCTCACCCTGCACCAGAGTGAAGAGTCTAGATTGTCGCGGGT
>VBON01000162.1 GCA_005877525.1 Nitrospirota bacterium | reverse complement strand
CCCCCTTCGAGGCATGCATGACAACAGCGCGGCAGCCTCGAAATAAAGCTCCACTGCGTTTGGCTGAGAACGGGACTATTTGTGTTGGGGTTTTTCAGCGACATCCGGCCGATCCGGGCGATCGGGCCGATCCGGCGGTCGATCCGGCCGAAGAGGGAGGTCCGGACGCGCGGGAGGGTCAGGACGGAGCGGCCGATCCGGAGGGGCCTGGCGATCTGCCCGATCTGGTTTGTCCAGGCGCTCTTGACGCTCGATGCGATCAGGTCGATCCGGACGAACGGGACGCTCTGGACGGACGGGAAGATCCGGGCGGGCTGAGCGATCTGCCCGATCTGGTTTGTCCAGGCGCTCCTGACGATCGATGCGATCCGGTCGATCCGGCTGAACGGGACGCTCTGGACGGACGGGACGATCCGGGCGGGCTGAGCGATCTGCACCATCTGGATGGTCCAGGCGCTTCTGACGTTCGATGCCATCCGGACGATCCGGATGAGTCAGAGGATCCGGAGTGGATTGGCGGTCTCTAGCTTGTGGACGATCAGGCCGTTGCAGTCGTTCCAATTTCTGAGGTGATCCTGGGCGATCCTGACCTCTGGGTTCCAAGCGGCTGGGATTATGGAGGCTTCGTTGTTTTCCCAGGAACTTCTCTACTGAGTCACCTCGTTCCACCGCACTTTGAAGCTCCCGGAGCCGCGCAGGATTCTCCCGAAATTCGCGTCGCTCCTTCACCTCACGCCCCAGGTTGAGAAGACTGGGAGAGTCGAATCCGCTTCGCACGGCGGACGCCATCAGATTCTGTCTAGCCTCTGACGGGACGCCGCCTTCTTTCATGAGCGCCAGCCCCTTTGCTCCATAGGCCAGTTGTTCGGGGCGCATTTCCGTATTTCCCGGGGCCTGGCGCATGGTGCGCACTTCCTCGGGACTGACGCCGCGACCGATGGCTTCCGACAAGACTTCGAGCGAGCGCGCGCGGCTCATCGGACTAAGTTGTTGGAAGCCGCTTGTTTCTTTCAACAGCCCATCGGCGGATTCCAGATTTGTCGACATCTTGGTGAGCACCGAATCCATCCGATTTGGCTCGACGCCTTTGGCCAATCCTTCTTTGATTTTGTCGAGGAGCGGTCCCGGCGGCAGGCCTTCGGACTCGAGGCGCTCCGCATGTTCGATGAACCTTTGCATCTCCTCGGCCGACCGGCCCTGCGCCGTCCCCATTTGGGAGATTTCGCTGACCTCTTGTTGGGACAACGCCCATGTGACACCCTGTCCAGAAAAGACCGAACCCAGCCCCAAAGCCAGGAGGGCGATCCGTGACACCTGGAGGCAGACGCTGATTGGGTTAGCGGACAACCAACACCCCATTGTTTTGTCCAAAACCGTCATCGATGAAGTCATCCGCCAGGGGCGGAGTCTTCCATTCCTTCCCGTTGATGATGTACATGAAGCGGTACTCACCCGGCTGTAAGCTGACGGTAGTTGACCAGGTCCCATCGGAACCTGTTGCCTGCATGGGATTTGTGGTCGCCGACCAGCCATTAAAATTTCCCGAGACCGCAACTGACTTGGCGCCCGGCGCCGACAGGGTAAACTGGATAGGCCGACCGGGAGACGATGTCTCGGCCGCGTGGAGGCCCGGACAGAAAACACACAGGCTCAGCAATACGGCCCAGCTGCGCCCGAGAATTCGTAGCACTTTCTATCGATCTCCTGCCGATGAGAAACCTGAAGCCGCTATTGTACAATGATGTCATCCTCAAGTGACTTCCCCTCATGGTGGGTGATTTCTTTAACGTCCAGCACCGCATTCTCCTCACCGAAGCCGTCGGGGCTCGATTCTGACGCCAGCGGGTCGGTGACCCATCGGCCGTCTACTTGATACATGTATTGATAGCGACCGGGCTTGAGAGGGATGGTCAGTGTCCACAGCCCGTTACTGGTCCGTCGAAGCTGCGTCCGGCTGGGATCCCAACCATTAAAGTCTCCGGCGATCGCAACGGACTGCGCCTCAGGGTCCAGTAACGCCACGCGGACGTACACCAAGGGCGCCGACGAAACAGCCTGCATCATTGGGCCGGCAGGGCGGTGAAGCAGGACAACGCTCGTGATCCAAGTGAGTGCCACCAGCCCGCACGCCATCACCACCGCTCGTGCGAAGGTCCACTCCAGTGCGTGGGGCGCGAAGAAGAAGTCGCGAAGACGAGCGGTCAGTCCTTGGGAGGCCGAAGCCGATTCAGCGGCTACGCGCATTGGTTCGAGATGCTCCATCACGCCTCGAATCGATTCTCGTGACGGAACCAGTCGCGGCAACTGCTCAGCATCGGCCACGATCCGCTCCATCTCAAGAAGCTGCCGCCGTAAGTCAGGATCGTCGTGGAGCGCCTCCAGCAACTGCCGCTGTTCGTCATGCGACAGTTCGTTGTCGATGAAGCGCTGCAATAACAGCTCATGGGCGTTCATGGCTGCTCCCCTGCCTCTCCTCGTCGCGCCAGCTGGGCGCGCAGCCGCACACGCGCCTTATAGACCCGCATCTTTAACGCGTCCGGCCCCGCGTGA
>VBON01000152.1 GCA_005877525.1 Nitrospirota bacterium | reverse complement strand
CTCAATTTAGGCGGCACCTTATTGGCTCACCAGGCCCTCGTCCATGGAGACATCGACCTGTACCCGGAATACACTGGTACTGCGCTGACTTCAATTTTGAAGCTCCCGCCCTCCTCCGATCCGAGCCATGTATTTGAGCAGGTCAAATCTGAATATCTTCGCCGCTTTGAAATCGACTGGATGACACCGCTGGGGTTTAATAATACTTTCGCCCTGGTCATCCGCAGAGAGGATGCGCGCCGACGCCGGATAAACACCTTGAGCGATGCCGCGAAGTACGTGCCGGGATGGAGGCTCGCCGTCGGCTACGAATTTCAGCAGCGCCCGGATGGCCTGAGCGGCCTGCTGAAGACCTATGCCTTGCCGCTCAAGGGATCCGTCCGCACCATGGATCTCGGCCTCATCTATAAAGCGCTGGAGCAGGGGCAGGTGGACATGGCCGCAGGCAATGCGACCGACGGATTACTTTCGACCCTGGATGTAACGATTCTTCAGGATGACCGGCACTATTTTCCGCCCTATGAAGCGGCCATCGCAGTCAGACGCGACAGTCTCGCGGCGCACCCCTCACTACGCAACGCACTGGCGGAACTTTCGGGAAAGTTTACTGATGCGGCCATGCAAAAGCTGAACTACCAGATCGACGGGCAACACCGGCCGCTGCGCGAGGTCGCTCAGGATTTTCTCCGCCAGGCAGGACTCAGCCAGTAAGCCAATCGGGACACGCAAGGCTGGACAGTAGCTCCTGAATCTTTATTTCTCACCGGCCAGACTGCTATTATGAACCCAATGCAACGCAAAGCTTCCTATGTCGTGGCGGTGGTCGGCGCCTCGGGGGCCGTCGGCACCGAGATGATCGAGATCCTCGAGGAGCGGAAATTTCCGGTTGGTGAACTTCGCCCGCTCGTGTCTGCGCGTTCTGCAGGGACATGCCTTGCCTTTCGGGATCACGACGTGCTTCTGCACGAACTCACCGCGCAATCGTTTGCCGGGGTCGATCTGGCGTTGTTTTCAGCGGGCGCGGATATCAGCCGGAAATTTGCGCCGCTTGCGGTGCAGGCCGGGGCCATCGTAATCGACAACAGCGCCGCGTGGCGGATGGACCCGAAGGTTCCCCTGGTCGTTCCCGAAGTGAACAAGGGGGATCTGGCCCGGCACGAAGGTCTCATCGCAAACCCGAACTGCTCGACGATTCAAATGGTGGTCGTACTGCAGCCGTTGCACAAAGTGGCCCGCATCAAGCGCGTCGTCGTCACCACATTTCAATCGGTGTCCGGGACAGGAAAAGAAGCCATGGATGAATTGTTGGAGGAGTCCCGCGACCTGCTGTCCTTTAAAGAGGTTTCGCCGTCCATCTATCCGCATCAGATCGCGTTTAACTGCCTGCCGCACATTGATGACTTTCTTCCCACGGGTTACACCAAGGAAGAAATGAAGATGCTAGATGAAACGCGAAAGATCATGGGCGATGATTCGATCCAGGTAACGGCGACGACAGTTCGAGTGCCGGTGTACGTCGGCCATTCCGAATCCGTCAACATTGAGACCCAGATGAAGCTGTCTGCGAACGAAGCTCGCGCCCTGCTCGCCGAGGCGCCAGGGGTGATGGTGTATGACGATCCAGCCCACAAGATCTATCCGACACCCATCGACGTCGCCGGCAAGGATGACGTCTATGTTGGACGCATCCGCGAAGATGAATCCATCCCCAACGGTCTGAATCTCTGGATTGTCGCCGATAACCTGAGGAAGGGCGCGGCGCTGAACGCCGTCCAGATTGCCGAGGCGCTGATTGCCGCGGCTCAGTAATAGCGGAAGGTGCCATGGATCTGAGCGGCCTCGGCAAACTCCTCCTGGGTCTCGGCGGGCTTCTCCTTCTGATCGGTGCGCTCCTGGTCTTCGGCGGCCGGCTGCCGGGCATCGGCGTTCTCGGCCGGCTTCCCGGCGACATCTTCATCAAGCGCGACAATTTTTCATTCTACTTGCCGCTGAGCACGAGTCTCCTGATCAGCATCATCCTTAGCCTTATGCTGTGGCTCTTCTTCCGCCGATAATGAGTTAAGAATGGACATGCAAGAAACTGGGACAGGTAACTTTTCTGCCGAGCTGAACGGCCAGGCGTTTTGTTCGTTACTAAGAGGGAAAGCTAGCCTCTCCCCCTGGATCGGCGTTCTTGCTGTCGTCCTGGTATGGATCGCTTCCATTCCTGTCGTTTCCGCCGAGACGATCCGCGTCGCCCTCCAACAGCAGGCTGAGTCCATCACACTCACGTCCTTGCATGGCCTTCTCATCACGAGCAACGGCGATGAGAAATTGGCCGACGGCCGCTCCGTTCGAATCTCTGTGAGTGCGAGCAGCAGCGGCTTGATGATCGACGGCCGCCAAGTCCGGTCTGACCGGGCTGAGCTGCGAGGCCGCAACGGGGAAGTGGTCCTGAACGGCGTCACTCTGCCGGGGAGAGTGATCGTGAAGCGCCAGAACAATGGGATGTTGGTTGTCAATGAACTGGATCTGGAGGAATACGTCAAAGGCGTCGTGCCCGCGGAGATGAATCCGGCCTGGCACCCCGAAGCGCTCAAGGTCCAGGCGATTGCCGCGAGGACCTACGCGCTCTATCAGATGCGCCAGGTCGGAAAAAAGGACTTCGACATCCTGTCCTCGACCAAGGACCAGGTCTATCAGGGTCGCAGCAGCAACGCCGCCGTGCTCCGGGCTGTCGAGCAAACGCGCAACCTCATTGTGACCTATGGGGAGCTGCCGATATTCGCCGCCTACCACTCCACCGCTGCCGGCCCGACCGAGGACGCCATGTACGTCTGGTCCTCCGTGGACGTCCCTTATCTCAAAGGTGTCGAGTGCCCGTTCGACATAAACTCACCCCACTATCAGTGGCGTACGGATGTCTCGCTTTCGCTGTTGGAGGGGCGCTTGCGCGAAGAAGGTTTTCCGGTCGGGGTCATCGCCAGCATTGACCCCATGTCCTATACCCGGTCGGGCCGAGTCGCTCAGATACGCATCCTGCACTCGGATGGAGAGCTCTTTCTCCGGGGAGAAGATCTCCGCCGCACCGTCGGGTATGTCACCCTGGCGAGCACCATGTTCGATTTCGAGTTGACTGGACTGCGGATCCAGTTCACCGGGCGGGGCGCCGGCCATGGAGTCGGTCT
>VBON01000151.1:4518-4938 GCA_005877525.1 Nitrospirota bacterium | reverse complement strand
CTCCACCCTCAAGGCTATCGGCGGACTCGAAGTGTTGGGCGAGTACCTGGTGGAGGACTACGAGATGGGTCGGCGAATCCTGAAAACGGGAAAGAAGAGCGCGATCGTATTTCATCTCATTGACACGATCGTAGACCTCAAAACCGTCCGGCAATGGTGGACACACCAGGTGTACTGGGATCAAAACATCTGGTTCGTTGAACCGGCAAGTTTCTTCGGCACCATCGTCACGCGCGCCATTCCATTCGCGTTGCTGTTCGCGGGCCTCCGCCTGGATTTGTTGGGGTTAATGGTTCTGGGCGGAGCCGTGTTGGTCCGTCTGGCAACCGCTGCGGCAATCCTGGGGTGGGGCTTCCAGGACCGTGAAGGAGTAAGAAGTTTGGCGCTGTTGCCCATCCGGGACGTGGCGGGGCTGGTTTT
>VBON01000151.1:772-4464 GCA_005877525.1 Nitrospirota bacterium | reverse complement strand
TCTGGTTCCCAAGGAAGGTGGGCAATCGTGCGAAAGCTTATCGTCACCGGCGACGACTTCGGTCTCGCCGTCCCGGTAAACGAGGCGATTGAAGAAGCGCATCGGCGGGGGATCCTGACCACTGCCAGTCTGATGGTCGGGGCTGGGGCTGCGGCCGATGCGGTGGAGAGGGCCCGGCGGCTTCCCACATTGAAGGTGGGGCTTCATCTCGTATTGGTCGAAGGGCGGTCGGTCCTTTCCTCTAGAGAGATCCCCGATCTGGTGGACAGTTGCGGTGAGTTTTCGACCCGTCTCGTCGGCGCCGGTCTGAACTTTTTCTTTCGACCAGGAGTGAGGCGGCAATTGGAGACGGAGATTCGCGCGCAGTTTGAGGCATTTGCGAAGACCGGGCTGCCCCTGGATCATGTGAACGCGCACAACCATATGCACCTGCATCCGACAGTCCTAGGGTTGCTCTTGAAGGTCGGTCGTGACTACGGACTCAAAGCGGTCCGCGTGCCCTATGAGCCGTTCCTGGTATCGTGGCGCACGGCAAGGCAGGCCTTGCTGAAGCGTCTTGTCATGTGGGTTTGCCTGCTGCCGTGGATGGCGCTGGTGAAAGTGCGGCTCAGACGCGCCAACATCCGCTCCAACGACCGCGTGTTCGGTCTGTACGACAGCGGTCATTTACATGGCGAGCTGATCGTCCGTCTCCTGCAGCAGCTGCCGCCGGGCGTGACCGAAATCTATTGCCATCCCGCGACCCGCCGGTGTGCGGAACTTGATCGCGCGATGCCGGACTACCAGCATGAGCAGGAGTTCAAGGCGCTCATCAGTCCGGCGGTGAGGGAGGCGATTGTGGTATGTGGTTTCCAGCGAATTGCCTTCAGCGAGCTGTAAGAAGATGGCACGCTATCTGGTGACAGGTGGAGCAGGCTTTATCGGCTCGCACGTGGTCGAGACGCTGCTGAAGAGAGGAAAGCGCATCCGGGTGCTGGATAACTTCTTCACGGGGAAGCGGGAGAATCTTGAGACCATGCGCGGCGATGTGGAGCTGATCGAAGGGGATGTACGAGACAGTGCGCTCTGCCGGGAGGTTATGAACGGGGTTGAGGCCGCCATTCATCTCGCGGCGCTCCACGAGGTGGTCCGCTCCGTCGAGTGTCCGATGGAGACCCATGAGGTGAACGTCACGGGCACGTTAAACCTGCTCATGTCCGCCCGCGAGGCGGGAGTCAAGAAGTTCGTGTTCGCCTCGTCCTCGGCCGTATATGGGGAGAATCCGGCGAACCCGCGAACCGAGAGCATGCGTCCGGCTCCCACTTCATCGCCCTATGCGGTGAGCAAGCTCGCCGGCGAGCATTACTGTCAGATGTTCAGGTCGCTCTACGGCTTGGATACGGTCTGTTTGCGATTCTTCAACGTCTACGGCCCTCGGCAGGATGCGGCATCCACCTATGCGGCGGTCATCCCCAAATTCATCTCCCTTCTCCTGGCCGGGACGGCTCCAACGATCTACGGGGATGGCGAGCAGTCGCGCGATTTCACCTTCATCATGGACTGCGTGTCCGCGGTGCTGGCCGCCTGTGAGGTTCCCGGTCTGTCCGGGATGGTGCTCAATGTCGGCACCGGTCACCGGACGACCGTCAACCAGTTATGCGCGATGCTGCAGACGGTGTTGCACACGGATCTCATCCCTACTTATGCGCCGCCCCAACCGGGGGATCTGCCGCACGATCAGGCTGATATCGAACAAGCGAACCGTTTTCTGTCGTACCGCCCGCAGTACGATCTCGCTCGCGGGCTTCAGGAGACGATCCGGTCCATGCGGCGTTCAGAGGCCCTTGCGAAGTCTACGACGAATCCACACTAGATAGAGGAGAGAACGATGAAGACATTACTCTTAAATCCCCCCTCATTCGAGATGTTTGATGGCGGGGCAAGCTCGCGCTATCAAGCCACGCGGGAGATTCCCTCCTTCTGGTATCCAGTGTGGCTGGCCTATTCAGCAGGCATGATCAAGGACAGCCGGCTGCTCGATGCGCCGTCACACGGCGTGACTCCGGAAGAGGCTATCAAAATCGCCAGCGAATACGAATTTCTCGTGCTCTTTACCAGCACGGCAGGTTTTAAGAGTGACGTCCGGCTCGCTGAATCGATCAAAGCGGGCAACCCGGCTATCAAAATCGCCTTCGTCGGCCCTCACGTGACTATTCAGCCGAAACCGAGCCTGAAGGCCTCGACGGCCATTGATTTCGTGGTCAGGCGGGAATTCGACTACCCGGTGGCGGAGTTTGCCTGGGGCAAGAAGCTGGATGAGATCACCGGCATCAGCTTCCAGAAGGATGGACGCATCGTCCACAATCCCGACCGTCCGCAGATCGAGGATCTCGACGCCCTGCCCTTCGCGGTGGATGTGTATAAGCGAGACCTCGACATCACGCGGTACAACATTCCCTATTTGAAGCATCCCTACGTCGCCTTCTACACCTCGCGAGGCTGTCCGGCGTTGTGCACGTTCTGTCTCTGGCCGCAGACAATGAGCGGGCATCCCTGGCGGGTCCGCAGCATCCCCAATGTGGTCGAAGAGGTGCGGCGCTGCCTGGAGTACTTCCCCCAAGCGAAGGAAATTTTCTTCGACGACGACACGTTTCCCTGGGCCAAGGACCGCACGATCGAGTTGTGCAAGGCCTTGAAGCCTCTGAAGTTCACCTGGTCCTGCAACTCCCGGGTGACCGCTGGCTTCGAAACCTTGAAGGCGATGAAAGAAGCCGGGTGCCGGTTGTTGATTGTCGGGTTCGAGTCCGGCGACCAGGATATTCTGAACAACATCAAAAAAGGCGCCACGGTCGAGCAGGCACGCCAGTTCATGAAGCACTGCAAGAAACTAGGCATCGTGGTGCACGGGGACTTCCAGGTGGGCTTGCCGGGCGAAACTCTCGCGACGATCGAGAAGACCATGCAGTTCGCCATGGAGCTCGATCCGGAGACGATCCAGGTCTCAATGTCCCACCCGTATCCTGGTACGGAGTTCGACGCCTATCTGAAGAAACACAACTACGCCGTGGATTCGGTCATGACAGACGAGCAGGGACATCAGCTCCCGGTGTTCCAGTATCCGGGGCTGAGCCGGAGGGACACCATGCACGCAGTCGAGCGGTTCTACGACCGGTATTACTTCCGGCCGCATGTCATCTTCCGGATCCTGCGGCGCGCGATCTTCAACGCCAACGACCGGCAGAGGCTCTACATCGAAGGCAAGGAGTTTCTGAAAGTGCGGGCCCAGCGGAAGAAGTTCGTCAAAAGCCAGGCGACGGCCTGATATAGCGGTGGACTGAACAGATGAGAATTATTGCTCTCTTGGCCATTGCGATCGTGAGCCAGGCGACCGGCAACGTCCTGCTGAGCCAGGGCATGAAACACATTGCGGGCGAAAGTCAACCTGACGCCGACACGTGGTTCTCGATGCTGGTTCAGGCCGTCCAGAGCCCTTCGATTTTGCTGGGGGCTGGGTTCCTCATCATTTTCTTCGTGCTCTTTGCGATAGCCCTGTCCAGGGCTGATTTGAGTTTTGTGGTGCCGGCCATCTCGGCCGAAGTCGTCCTCAACGTAGCCTTCGCCGACTACTTCTTGCACGAGACGGTCTCTTCGACACGATGGATCGGCGCCGTGCTGATTTCCATCGGCGTCATCCTGGTCTTATGGTCCTCGCC
>VBON01000151.1:0-737 GCA_005877525.1 Nitrospirota bacterium | reverse complement strand
ACGCGGTGGACGAGGTCGGCCGGTGATGAAGACGGCGATCATAATCGCGATCATTGTCGTCGCCGACTCCGCGGGCGATGTCCTGCTCACGAAAGGCATGCGACAAGTCGGTGAGGTATCCAGCTTTGCGCCGGGGGAGCTGTGGCACGTTGTGTGCCGGGCGCTCCGCAGTCACCACTTTCTCGCCAGCCTGCTCTTCATGGCTGTGCACTTCGTCGGGTTTCTCGCGCTTCTCTCCTGGGCTGATTTGAGTTTTGTGTTTCCGGCCACGGCGCTGGTCTATGTCGTCACTACGCTGGCCGCCAAGTTCATCTTGAGGGAAACGGTTTCCTTGCCTCGCTGGGTGGGAACGGTGTTCGTGTGTCTAGGTGTGGGGCTAGTGTCGTTTCCATAGATCAAGTGCCAACGCAACAGAAAGGAACGGTGAGACCTTGGAAACCCTGAAACAGGACATAGCGCCGAGCAGGCGTGTTCCGGCCGCGAAGATCCAGTTTCTGCCCGAAGACCGCGCTTGGATCGCCGAGCGCATTCAGGAGGTGCTGGCAAGCGGGCAATTGACCCTCGGAAAGTACGGCGCAGAATTTGAGCGGCAGTTCGCGACGTTCTGCGGCGTGCCTTATGCGGTCGCCGTCAACAGTGGCACGAGTGCTCTCGAGATCATTCTTCGGGTCCTGGGCATCCAAGGCCAGGATGTGCTGGTGCCGACGAATACTTTTTTTGCCACGGCGGCGGCCGTC